>NZ_CP019288.1:4888737-5194861 GCF_009901525.1 Kordia antarctica | reverse complement strand
AACATGGCGGCATGAGTAAAAGACTAAAAATATATCTCGGAATCCTAATTGCACTCATCCTTATTGCAATTTCTGTTCAAATGTCAAAACCAACACCTATTGATTGGCGAGAAACGTATGATGAACGACAAACAAATCCGTACGATTTAAAAATATTTCACAAAGAACTAGCGCGCACTTTAGAAGACGGAAAAATTAAAAACATTTACAGAAGTCCATACGAATTTTTCAATGGTAAATACGATTGGGAAACCTACACCTATAAAATTAAAGGTAGCTATGTTCACATAAGTCCTGATTTTTATACGGATGAAGCTTCGCTAAACGAATTGCTCGATTTTGCTTCCGAAGGAAATACCATCTTTTTATCCACGCACGAAATGCCGCGTTACTTAAAAGATTCTCTAGGTTTCTCAACAAAATATGAGTATCAAGTTTCTACTAAAGCTACGCTGTCGTTTGCCAATAGAAATTTGCGTGACAATGAAATCTCCTATGAAACAGGTATGAAAAATATCCATTTCTCAAAAATTGATACACTAACAACAACGCCTTTAGGCTATCAAAAATTTGACAATGATTCCATCTATACCAACTTTATCAAAGTGCCTCATGGCGATGGTTCATTTCTATTGCACACACAACCTGCTGTCTTTACAAACTTTCACTTGCTAAAAGACGATCATTACAAATATTCAGAAGGAATTTTAGGTTATTTGCCTGATGCCGATATTTTCTTCGATTCTGCTTACAGAGTTGTTGATGGAAAAGGCGATGGAAAACGCGATTCTTCTTTACGATTTATCTTATCGGAACCTGCATTGCGTTGGGCTTGGTATTTATCACTGCTATTTCTATTAATATTTATACTGTTTAATGTAAAACGAAAACAACGTATTGTCAAAATTGTAGATCCGCTTGAAAATACAACGGTAGATTTCACCAAAACCATCGGGAATCTATTCTATGAAACAAAAGATCATGAAAATGTAGTTCGCAAAAAAATCACGTATTTTCTGGAGCATTTACGAACAGAATATTTAATGAATACACAAGTGTTAGATGAGAAGTTTATCACGCGACTGCGACAAAAATCAGGGAAACCAATAGAAGAAATTGAACGACTCGTAAAACTGCTCAACATATTAAAGAAAAAAATACACTTCGATCAAAATGATGTTTTAATGATTACCAAAGCGATCGAAAATTTCCGTAAAAAGAAATAACTCATACCATTAATTACAATAAATTGAATATATGGACTTAAGAAAAGAAAAAAACGAAGAAAATACTCATAACGAAGAAGAAGCGCCATTGTCATTCGAAAACAGAATTGATCTGTCGGAATTGCAAAATGGAGTTCATAAAATACGACAAGAATTATCTAAAGTAATTGTTGGACAAAAAAGCATGATCGACATGCTAATTACCGCATTACTCGCCAAAGGACACGTATTGATTGAAGGTGTTCCTGGAGTTGCAAAAACCATTACGGCAAAATTATTGGCAAAATCATTAACTGTCGATTTTGGTCGAATTCAATTTACGCCAGATTTAATGCCAAGTGATATATTGGGAACGTCCATTTTTGACATGAAAAAAACGGAGTTTGAGTTCAAAAAAGGTCCTGTATTTACTAATATGTTATTGATTGACGAAATCAATCGTGCGCCAGCAAAAACACAAGCGGCATTGTTTGAAGTAATGGAAGAACGCCAAGTTACCATGGACGGAACAAAATACACACTATCGCCGCCGTTTATGGTATTGGCAACGCAAAACCCAATTGAGCAAGAAGGAACATATCGGTTGCCTGAAGCGCAATTAGACCGTTTTCTGTTTAAAATCAGCGTAGATTATCCAACATTGGATGAAGAAGTAGAAATCATTGCGCGTGAACATGATTTAAAAGAAGGAAATAAAATTGATAAAATTAGTTCGTTCCTATCAAAAGACGACATTATAAAGTTTCAAAACCTAGTAAATGACATCATTGTTGAGCCACATTTGCTAAAATACATTGCTGAAATCATCATCAATACGCGGAGCAATCAGTTTTTATACATTGGTGCGTCGCCAAGAGCTTCTATTGCCATTTTAAAAGCTTCCAAAGCGTATGCCGCGATGAATGGACGCGATTTTGTAACGCCAGAGGACATCAAACAAGTTGCGATTCCAGTGTTGCAACACCGAATTATTATAACGCCAGAGCGTGAAATGGAAGGTGTAACTTCAAAACAAATTATCAATCAGATTATACAAACTATTGAGATTCCTCGATAAGCAACTCTAAAACAGTAACTAGTGGAAAGCATCAAACGTTTTTTTAAATCATTATATCTCCAAGATCGTTTCTTTTACGGATGTTTGAGCATTATACTATGCTTTATAGTGAGCTTTATATTTCCAAAATTCTTTTATATATCCAAACTATTATTGCTGATTTTACTCACATTTGCTTTGTTAGATATTATCATTTTATATGTAACAAAACGGGGAATTTCAGGAAAACGACAAACACCTGAAAAATTCTCTAATGGCGATGAAAATGATGTGTTTTTACGTATAGAAAACTATTATACATTTTCCATTTACACAAAAATCATTGACGAAATTCCTGAACAGTTTCAAGTACGTGATTTTTCTATTGAGAAAAAATTAGCGGCTTCGAGCGTTTCAGAATTGAAATATAACTTGCGTCCAACGGAACGTGGCGAATATACGTTTGGGAAACTGAATATCTATGTAATGTCAATTTTAGGCTTGGTTTCCAGACGTTTCTTTTTTGACAATGAAATCATGGTGCCAACGTATCCTGCGTATTTACAACTCAAAAAATACGATTTGCTTGCCATTAGCAACAATTTGACGATGTACGGAATTAAAAAGATTCGTCGCATCGGACATACGATGGAATTTGAGCAAATTAAAGAATATGTGACAGGTGATGATTTGCGAACGATCAATTGGAAAGCGACGGCGAAACAGAATCAATTAATGGTGAATCAGTATCAAGATGAAAAATCGCAACCTGTATATTCTGTGATTGACAAAGGTCGTGTGATGAAAATGCCTTTTGACGGTTTGAGTTTGCTCGATTATGCTATTAATGCAACCTTAGTAATGAGCAATGTTGTTTTGAAAAAGCAAGACAAAGCTGGAATGTTTACATTTTCAAAGAATGTAGAAAATATGGTCGTTGCCGAAAAGCGAAGTGCGCAAATGAGTATGATTCTGGAATCGTTATATAATGTAAATACAGATTTCTTTGAATCGGATTATGGCAGATTGTACGCAGATATTAAACGAAACATTAAACATCGGAGTTTGATATTGTTGTATACAAACTTCGAAACAATGGACGCTTTAAACAGACAGTTACCTTATTTAAAAGGAATTGCTAAAAGTCACTTATTAGTCGTTGTTTTCTTCAAAAATACCGAACTCAATGAATTGATAGAAGCCGAAGCAACCAATATTCAAGAAGCGTACGACAAAGTAATTGCAGAAAAATTCTCTTTCGAAAAACGCTTAATTGTCAACGAATTAAAGAAATACGGAATTTATTCTATTTTAACTACGCCTGAGAATTTAACGATTGATGCTATTAATAAGTATTTGGAGATGAAGGCTCGTGGTTTGGTTTAGGTATTTTACTAGCGAATTTAATTTTCTTCTATAACTTAAATTCTTCGTTCAACTCTCCTTAACTATAATGCACATCTTAAGTTAACCGCTGTGTTATTTAAATATTGAATACCCAATTCCGATTCCAAGCCAAGGTTGATATTTGAACACCCAATTTTGACCTATGGAAGATACTGGTAAATCGATTCCTAACAATAAGCTTAATCCGAGTTTTCCATATCCGTATTGATATCCAATTCCTGAACTAATACTTAAAATATTATCTCCATCATTTTTTCCATCAGTATTTTTCTTAGTAAGTGATAATTTATTTAGGCCAGCAAAAACATAAGCATTTTGATTATTTGTTAATTTAGGTTCTCTACCTTTCTTATATGAAAACTTCTCCCAACTTTTACCAAATGTAACTGCCACATTCACATCTGTTTCAAGATTATTTGTAAAACTTGTTAAACTATCTGATTGACTTGTCAAATATGCCTTTAAGGGAACTGTAATAGCGCTAACTTTCCAAGATGTTCTCGTGATTTTTACTCCTTCTGTGATGTCTATATATAATCTTCTCTTAAACCCAATATTATATTTTTTAAAATCAGAAACAACATTATCATCTTTGATAATAAATATTAATTTATTATCTTTTTGCTCAAGTTCAACAGTTACAGAACTATCATCGAATTCAGAATTGATTTTCTTAAAAGAGAACGCATTATCAATTTTGACATAGAGTTTTGATTTTTTAGTAGCATTTTTTTTATCATATGTATATAGGATTTCTTCTTTAACTCCACGTTCTTCTTCTAAAATTATTGGAACATTACTATTTGATGAAGTCCCATCTTTTTTAAGATATATTCTGTAATCGCCTTTAACTTCTTGTTGAGAATTAACTTTTAAAAAGCTTAATAAAATAATTATAATAATTGGTAGTTTTATTTTCATAATGGTTGTTTTAATTGTGGTTAACGTTATTACATAAGATTAGTTTCATTGGTTAATCGACTGATTTTAGTGAACACAAGCAAAATATAAAATCTAGATTACTAATGAACTTAAGGAGATGAGATTTCCCTAAGCAGACATGTAATAACAATAATTACACACACTATTGAAGATATTCTTAGTCAGTCACGGTAAAGAAAAAACCATCTTGAGTTTCTTCTGAACCTACAAAGAATGCATATTCTCCAGGTTCCAAATTTGATACTTTTATTAGATATGAGCCTTTCCCATATTTTTTTCCCCTAAACTTAATCAGATCAAGTACTCCCGTATCAGTTTGACCTGAAACATTACTAGAACTAGCTATTAAATATTCCCTATACTTTTTTCTTGTTTTGAATTCTAAAAGTTGAATAATTTTCGTAGGAAGAATATTATTAGAACCATGATTATAAATGAAGTATAAGTTTTCACTCTTCTTAATTTTTGTTGTAGACGTTTTACCTTTGGCTATTACTCGAGCTTTCACTTTTCCAATACCCGAAATTATTCTGCCAACAGATTGCCCTCTTTTTACAGATGTTGTAACCATTTCAAGTTCTTGATGTTTATTTTCAGAAGTAACAAATACAATTTCACCTTCGAAATCGGGTTCAGGTGCTGATATTTCTTGAGCGATTGATACAGTGCTAATTACTAAAGCTAGAAGTAAAATTTTAAATTTCATTTTTTTAATATTATAATCATTACCTACTTCAAAATTCAGTTGGTTTTTCGGTTTATTCCCAACACTATATTAAAATCATTTTTTTTAGTAATTAACAAAGCTTAAATAAAAGTTTATTTTAAATCAAAATTTTGATCTAAGATACTTCACAACATAAGCACAAAAAAAGCCTCATTTCAAATCCCTATTATTTCGCATAAAAGTAAAATAAAGATTAAACGTATCTTTGCGGTTTCCCGTAATCCGCAATAAAAATTCAAACTATCTTCCCAAAACGTCAAAACGAAACCACATTTTTAAGTCGTGAAACGAAGTAATTTCAACCAATTTATCTAATGAACACAAACGCAATTACCCAACTTTCTACAACTCATCATCCAAATTCCACAGTCTAGTTCCTTTTTTTATGTGCTTCTTGATTTTATACAGACTTTTGAATCATCAAACACTAACAAAATAAAAATCTAACAATAATCAACTAACAATCACATTATGAAAAATTTACTTCTTATCGCCTTATTCATCACAGGTATATTCGCAACAGCACAAACTTCAGACACAACTTCTAACGAAAGTATGACCATTACAGTTACCGTTGACAACATAAAAAATAATACAGGAAAAGTCATATTTGGATTGTACACAAAAGATGGTTTTTCAAAAGAAATCCCTTTTCAAGCAGCAGAAAGCACGATTGAAGGCAATAAAGTAAAAGTTACATTTACAAATGTTCCTAAAGGAGAATACGCTATTAAATGCTTGCATGACGAAAATAATAATGGGCTTATGGATTTTGAAACTAGCGGAATGCCGAAAGAAGATTATGGAACTTCAAACAATCCGTTAAGCTATGGACCGCCACAATTTGAACCTTCTAAGTTTTCAGTTAGTGATGCTGATGTAACAATGAAAATTATACTGTAAATAAGTACTGAGTCTTCGAGTGCCTCAGACTCCGCACGGTAAGACTCTGAAAATAGCATAATAAAAGCGACACCAAAAGGTGTCGCTTTTATTTACATTGAGCGGAGTCGAAATTAACTTTTAAACTCATTAGTATTGAGATTTTAGTAGTGAGTATTGAGACATGGATTCTTAGAGAATTCCAAGTTCATAAACTTATAAACCAATAAACTCATAAACTAAACCGAGCGAAGCGAGATAACTTATTTCCCCAACCAAGCATTCATCATCCAAATCGTTTTTTCCTGTTCTGCGATAAAATCACTCATCATTGAATTTGTTCCTTCGTCGCTCGCTTCATCAGATTTGTCTAATAATGCTCTTTCCAATTGTATCAATTCTGAAATTGACGTAACAATCAATTCAACTGCTTTTACATCTTGCGAAACATGTTTTCCAACAGGAACTTTCGCATTCGCAATATAGTCTTCAAATGTGTGTAAAGGCTCGCCGCCAAGTGTTAATACACGTTCTGCGATTTCGTCTACTTTAATTTGTGAATCATTATATAACTCTTCAAATTTTGCATGCAACTCAAAGAAACCTTTTCCTTTAATGTTCCAGTGAATTCCACGTAAGTTTTGATAATACACTTGAAAATTAGCTAATAATACGTTTAAATCTGTTACTAATTCCTTTGTCTTTTGGACGTCTAATCCTAATATATTTAATGCCATTTTCTTTATATTTTTTTGTTTGAACAAATTTATTTAATATTTAACGCGATTTAGTATAAGTTTTATCGATAGTTTTTATATTTTTATCACTTAAATTGATGACGCATGACAATTACACAACTACAATATGTTTTGGCAGTTGCCGAACACCAAAATTTTACATACGCAGCACAAAAATCATTTGTAACACAACCGACGTTGAGTATGCAAATACAAAAGTTAGAAGACGAACTAGAAATTCAGATTTTTGATAGAAGCAAAAAACCAATTCAGCTCACTGAAATTGGAAAGAAAATCGTGGAGCAAGCGCGAAGTATTGTGAACGAATCCGGAAGAATGCAAGATATTGTAGATCAACAAAAAGGATTTATTGGTGGCGAATTTAGACTTGGAATCATTCCGACAATTATGCCAACGTTATTGCCAATGTTTTTAAAAACTTTTATTAAAAAGTATCCAAAAGTAAATTTAAAAATAGAAGAATTAACGACAGAAGTTATTATTAAAAAGCTCAATGAAGGACATTTAGATGCTGCCATTGCTGCGACGCCTTTAGGAAACGATCAAATTAAAGAACGTATATTATATTACGAACCTTTTGTAGGTTATACCACCGAAAATCACCGTTTGTACGACAAAAAAGAACTTGTAACGGCAGATTTAGATATTGATGATATTTTATTATTAGAAGATGGACATTGCTTTCGCGATGGTGTAATTAACTTATGTAAAGTACCGCGAGCAATAGATCACGATCATTTTCAATTGGAAAGTGGAAGCTTTGAAACCTTGATAAAATTATCTAACGAAGATTTAGGAATGACGCTACTTCCCTATTTGCATACACTTGATATTAGAGAAAGTGAACGCAAATATTTACGTCATTTTGCAGAACCAAGACCAGCGCGCGAAGTAAGTTTACTTTTTCACAAAAGTGAATTAAAAATGCAAATAATTGAAGCTTTACGAACTGTAATTATGAGTATTGTACGAGGCGCGATTGCTTTTCATAATGTAGAAATTATTAGTCCTGTACAGAAATAATAATTTGGTATAAAACTAGAAAAGCCGCTTATCGCGGCTTTTATTTATGGTTTTAAATAGATCAAACATTGGTCTAATTGTGGATTTGCTACTACTAACGAATTGATCCAAATTTTCAATTCTTCAATTTCGTGAGGTAACAGTCTTTGTAAAGCTTTTTGTAATTCTCTACAAAATAATGATGGATCAAAGCTTACTTTTTTGAGTATAGTCTTTGTGTAATCAAACATTGCTCTTGACATGTTTAACGAGGGTTTTAGGTTAAAAATTTTAAGAGTAATATTGTGTATAGGCTTATTTTTTTAGTTATTTAAAAGTAGTAAAAAAAAACCATTTTTGTACTTTTTGAGCAAAACTTTAACAAATGTAAGAAGAATGATTGTACTTTTTATGGAGTCCGATTGAACTGTTAAAAACGATTATCGCCATCCAATAAATCGCCAATACTTCCTAAAATACTTCCTTCTCCTTTGCTGTTTCCGCCATTTGGTAATGCTGCGATAACTCTTCCTGCCAAACGACTAAACGGCAATGATTGCACGTAGACAATTCCTGGTCCTTTTAAGGTTGCAAAGAACATTCCTTCGCCTCCAAAAAGTGTATTTTTAATGCCGCCAACAAATTCAATATCGTAATCGACATCTTGTGTAAAACCGACAATACAGCCTGTATCTACTCGTAAAATTTCGCCAGGAGCTAATTCTTTTCGTGCCAACGTTCCGCCAGCGTTTACAAACGCCATTCCGTCGCCTTCTAGTTTTTGCATAATGAAGCCTTCGCCGCCAAATAATCCACGACCCAATTTTTTGGAGAATTCAATTCCTATAGTTACACCTTTTGCTGCACATAGAAATGCATCTTTTTGACAGATGAATTTTCCTCTGTAATTTGTTAAGTCAATTGGAACAATTTTTCCAGGATATGGCGCTGCAAAACTTATTTTTTTTACGCCAAAAGCGCTCGTATTTAAAAAAGATGTCATGAACAGACTTTCGCCAGTTAATACTCGTTTTCCCGCTGAGAATAGTTTTCCAAGAATTCCTTTATCTTGGTTAGATCCGTCGCCAAATATGGTGTTCATACTAATGCCGTCGTTCATCATCATAAAACTTCCTGCTTCTGCCACAACGGCTTCTTGCGGATCTAGTTCTATTTCCACATATTGCATTTCTGCGCCGTAAATTTGGTAATCAATTTCGTGTGCTGTCATTGTTTTTGTTTTTTTACACCGAGTTAAATCGAAGTGTTGATTGCGTTTTATTAGAAGTTAAAAGGACAGTTTTGTTACACTTATTTTTTCTTTTTCAGTTTAATTCCCCATTCATATTCAAAATTAGAAACACTTTCGCCAGCTTCATCAAATCCTTCTGCATATAGTGTAATACTTTGTCCTTCGCCAGTTGCGATGGCTTTTTCAATAGCATTTTTTACTTTTAATCCATCTTTACAGATAAACCGAATTCTTCCAGTTGCTTTTTTTGTAAATGTTCCTTTTTGTGAACGCACCAACATAGAAATTTTTTCGCCAGAACCTTCAATTTCTTGAATTACCAAAACACCAGTTGCCAACTCAGAAGCCATTCCTTGTGTTGCCCAGTATAATGATTTGAATGGATTTTGATTAATCCAACGATGTTTCACGGTTACGGTTGCAATTTCTTGCGTGATTTCTTTCAATCGAACACCTGAAAAAAAAGCCGATGGAAGTTTAAAAAGTAAGAAGGTATTTATTTTAGATGGAGTCAATTTTTTAGCCATTTTTTGTAATATTCTTTAAATTCGAGATTGCAAAATACAAAAAAATGAATGATTTTAACAAAAAGTTGAACTTTACTTTGTTTCTGAAAAAATATTTTATAAAATCATAATTTAGCTATAAACTTATGATAATCAATATATTAAATGTCATTTTATTGTTTTTAAATTTACACTGAAATGTTAAAAAATGTTAAATTTTAGTACTATGTTTTGCATAATACCTTTTTTTAACCATATATTTGCATAAGAAAATAATAGGTTATGGACACTGCAATCACAAAACATCAAAAAAACGTCGCTACAGTTTTGCATGCAACTACTTTTAGTAAGTACTTTTTTCCGTTCGGAAATTTTATACTTCCACTAATTTTATGGGCGATGTATAAGAAGGAATCTGAATATATAGATCATCATGGAAAAGAAGCCTTAAACTTTCAGTTGAGTCTGTTTTGTTATAAAGTTGTTGCAGCTATGTTTGCAATTCCATTTTTTATTTTATTTCAAATACATACGACAAACACATGGAATATTTTAGGATTTAATAGTTTTAGCATCGACTTGAATGATGGATTTAATATGCATCAGTTAACTATTGCAGGAATTGTTATTGGAATTGGACATTTATTATTTTTTGCCGTAAATATTACGTACACCATTCTGGCAGCAATGAAAGCAAATGAAGGCGAAAAGTATCGGTATCCATTAACTATTAGATTCATCAAATAAAAATAGCATCAATCAACACTTCGACTCAACTCAGTGTAAAACAAACAAACAAACAAACAAACAAACAAACAAACAAACAATCAATCAATCAATCAATCAATCAATCAATCAATCAATCAATCAATCAATCATCATCATCAATCAATCATCATCAATCAATGAAATCATCAATCAAAAAACGAACAGTATCATTAAAAGACACATGAAAACATGAAGATAGAAAACACAAAAGCACAGATGCGCAAAGGTGTGTTAGAGTATTGTATTTTATCCATTTTGAGAGATCAGGATGCATATGTAGCAGAAATACTTAGCACATTGAAAGACGCAAAAATGCTTGTCGTAGAAGGAACAATTTATCCGCTACTGACAAGACTGAAAAACGCAGGTTTATTGAGTTATCGTTGGGAAGAATCGACTTCTGGTCCGCCAAGAAAATATTATGGACTTACAGAAACAGGAAGATTATTTCTTAAAGAACTGAATACCACTTGGGACAATTTACAAAATGCCGTATCACTCGTAACACGCCAAAAAAAGACCACTAATGAATAAGACAATCAATATTAATTTAGCAAATATGTTTTTTCATATTGATGAAGAAGCCTATAACAGTTTACAGCGTTATTTAAACGCTATCAAACGCTCCTTTACAGACTCGCAAGGACGAGATGAAATTATCGCTGATATTGAAGCTAGAGTTGCCGAATTGCTTTCGGAACGCATGAAAAGTGAGCGACAAGTGATTAGCATGAAAGAAGTTGAAGAAGTAATCGGCATTATGGGACAACCAGAAGATTACTTGGTAGACGACGAAATTTTTGAAGACGAACCTAAGACCAATTATAATCGTCGTGAAAATGGAACGTATCGGAAATTATACAGAGATTACGACAATAAGTTCATTGGTGGTGTGTGTGCCGGTTTTGCGCAATACTTCGGAATTGATGCGCTTTGGATTCGACTTTTAGTGCTATTTGTTTTATTCGTTGGCGCAGGATCACCAGTATTGGTATATATTATTCTTTGGGTTGTGATACCAAAAGCTACGACAACTAGTGAAAAACTAGCGATGGCGGGAAAGCCCGCGAACATTACCAATATTGAGAAAAAAATCAAGGAAGGATTGGATGATGTTCAGGAAAGATTAAGTGATGTAGATTTCGATCAGGTTGGTCAGAAAGCTAAAAATAGTGCATCTTCCTTCTTTGATTCATTAGGTGATTTCATCATGGTATTATTGAAAATTTTAGCAAAGTTTTTTGGTATCATTTTTATAATCATAGCGGCATCTATTTTAATTAGTGTAATCATGTCGGCACTTGGTGTGAGTTTTTATAATATGGATATTATCTTAGGAGATGAATCAATTTATTATAGAGATTTAGGAATTATCAATCACACACCAAGGTGGGTTTTAGGATTGTTAATGCTGTTTGCACTAGGAATTCCTGCGATTGTATTGTTTATTTTAGGAATTAGAATTTTAGTAAAAAATTCAAAATCAATTGGAACGACGGCAAAGGTTGCATTATTCATCCTTTGGATAGGATCCTGTATTGGAATCGGGTTTATTGCTTCTAACGCAGCTTTACATCATGATATTGAAGCTTCTGTATCCTCTAAAACAGAGTTGCCGATTAGTGCAAATGACACGATTACCGTGAAAATGATGAAAAATGAAGAATATGATCGCTCATCATACAGATATCATCATGATTATCAGGTAGAATATAAGGATAATGGAGATATTGTTTTGTTTTCAAAATCTGTAAGACTTATTGTAAAACCAACTGATAGCGACAATGCTCGCATACGAATTAACAGAAATGCTGGCGGAGTTTCGTATGCAAAAGCAAGAGAACGTGCTCAAGCAATTAATTATAACTACGTTTTTGAAAATAATACGTTGAAGCTTGATGGTTATTTTCTATTTGATCCGAAAGATAAATACAACCAACAAGAAATAGAAATTATATTGTATTTACCAGAAGGTGCTATCATTTTTGCTGAAAAAAATACACGTTCTTACCATAGAAATTCGCCTCGTTCAGGAGATATTTTAGGAAAAAAAGAAGAAGAAAATCATTATCAAGTTATTGACGACGATTTGAAGTGTTTGGATTGTGATACGCCAAATATCAATCAATTAAAGAGTAAAAAGAAAAGTTCAATTACCATCAATTCAGATAAAGTAGATATCAATATTAAAAGTAAAGATCAAAATGTGAATGTAAAACGTGATAGCGTTCCAACAAACACAGATAATAATTAATAGGAAATACATCAATCAAAATTAAATTTAACCAAAATCAATCAAAAAATGAACAATTCGCAATCCATATATACACTATTAAAACTGCTCATCACAGTTTTAGTAGTTGGGTTGTTTGTTGGTAAAATTGCAGCATATTATTATCCATTACATAGTTTACCAAACGAATGGATATACGCGGGCATATTTGTTGGACTTCCAACAGGAATCGTAATTAGTATCGCTATTTTTTTACTATTAAAAATTAATAATCATCAATCAATAACATTTTAAAAACACTAACCATTATGATCACTTTAGCACGATTTATTACCATAGCTATACTTAGCTTACTTATCACTTCTTGTAATTTTAATTTTGATTCTGGAATTACTGGAAACGGAAATGTTGTCACAGAAGAAAGAGATGCTGACGAAACTTTTACAGAGATTAGAGCTTCCCAAGGACTTGACGTGTATATTACACAGTCAGAAATTGCTGCTATTGAAGTAGAAGCCGATGAAAATATTATTTCACTTATTTCTACTGATATTAGAAATGGAGTTTTGTCGATTCATACAGAAAAAAATATTGGGCGTTGCGAGTCTAAGAAGATTTATGTAAGCTTACCAATACTTGAAAAAGTAGTAGCTTCAAGCGGCGCAGATGTATATTCGACAGAATTATTTATTGTTGAGAATATTGAAGTAAAAAGCTCTAGCGGCGCAGATATTAGGATTGAAGTAGAAGCTGTACATGTAACGTGTTCTGCCTCTAGTGGTGCTGGTATTAAGATTACAGGAACCGCAGATTCTTTAGTCGCAGACGCAAGTAGCGGAAGTGATATTCAAGCAAGAGATTTAAACGCAAAAGATTGCAATGCTTCGGCAAGTAGTGGCGCTGATGTAACCGTAACTGTTTCTGAAAAATTAGTAGCCAAAGGTTCTAGCGGTGGCGATGTTCATTATTACGGAAATCCTGAATCAGTTTCTAAGAATAAGTCGGTTTCCGGCGGAGTTCATAAGGAGTGATTTTGCAATTTGAAAATGAGTTTATGAGAAAATACAAAAAAACGCGCTAAATTAAATTTTAGCGCGTTTTTTTTATGTTAAATCTTGATTCTAAAAGCGACTTGTGCAGAGCGGAGTCGAAGTAACGATCTTTTCTCTTTTTTCAAAAAATACTAAATTTTTCTACTTACGCTTCAACAGCTGATAAATAACGTTCGGCATCCAATGCTGCCATACAACCTGTTCCTGCAGCTGTAACGGCTTGTCTGTATTCTTTATCTTGTACATCGCCTGCCGCAAAAACACCTGGTAAATTTGTTTTGGTCGATTTTGCACCTGTAATTAAGTATCCTGTATCATCCATGTCCAAAATTCCTTTAAACATATCTGTATTTGGTTTGTGACCAATTGCAATGAAAACTCCTGTAACAGCAATTTCACGTTTTTCTTTTGTTTGATTGTTTACAACACGAACACCTTCCACAACCATTTTTCCTAAAACCTCATCTAATTCTGTGTGATAAAGTACTTCTAAGTTTTTAGTATTATTTACACGATGTTGCATTGCTTTACTCGCTTTCATTTCGTCTTTACGAACCAAAACCGTTACTTTTCTACAAAGTTTTGCTAAAAATGTAGCTTCTTCTGCCGCAGTATCTCCACCACCAACAACAACAACATCTTGTCCTTTATAGAAAAATCCGTCGCACGTAGCACATGCAGAAACGCCTCCACCTTTTAAACGTTCTTCACTTTCTAATCCTAAGTATTTTGCAGAAGCTCCAGTAGAAATGATGACAGATTTTGCTAAGAATTCTTTTTCTCCGTTTCCATCATCAATATATACTTTATGAATTCCGCCTGCTTCTTTTGCAAAATCTACACGCGTTGCATATCCAAAACGTACGTCGGTTCCAAAACGAGTGGCTTGATTTTTTAAATCTTCCATCATTGCAGTTCCATCGGTTCCTTGCGGATATCCTGGAAAGTTATCAACTTCAGTTGTTGTGGTCAATTGTCCTCCTGGCTCCATTCCTGTGTACATTACAGGATGCATATCTGCTCTTGCTGCATAAATAGCTGCTGTATATCCAGCAGGTCCACTTCCAATAATTAAACAATCTAATGTTGTATTTGTATCTGACATATTCTTTTTTCTAAACTATTAAATGATATTTAACAAAAGTAGGTTTTTATATGAGTTCCTTACATAAAATTTATGAACAAATATTTTCGAACTGTTCAATATCTCCAAAAAAAAAGCAACAACATATAAAATATGCTATTGCTTTTCTACTATATTTAGGTTTTAGGTTTATATCTTTTATCGGATAATACTGATTTTATACAACTTTAGTTGCCAAACTGATTAAGAAACTAACTCCATTGTCAATATTGGCAATTGCGTCTGCTTTGGCTGTGTTTGAAGCGGCTGCATTATTAATTTCCTGTAATACTTTGACAGCGTTGGCATTGCTAATTTCACTTTGCTTAATAAATTCGTTAATCTCCGTAATACTTATATTTGTTAGACTTGTAATAGTTGTACTAAATTCAGCATCAGTTTCATCTGCGGCTTGGTTTGCGAGGTTACCCCAATCTATATTATCACTCATACGTTTTCTATTTTAGTTGTTTCCGATTATTGCTGATTTTACATTTAATAACTTATCAAATCCACTTCCTGTTTTGACCAGTAAACTGTCCAAATGACTTTCTATTTTTCCAACGTTGATATTTGTACCAGCTAAACTTTGTATTTGTGCCAACGTATTGGTTTCTGATTGTTTTAACTTTACAGCCGAACTAATTAAGTTTTGTAACGTACTACTTGCACGTTGATAATTTGTATAACTTTCGTTTAATGAAGTAATGACTTGCGTACGTTGCGCATCCACTAAACCTTGAAGCGAATCGCGTTTTCTGCTAATAACTGGCATTACACTTTTTAAAATATTTGGCAATTCTGTTTTAATATCTACACCAGCAGGAATCTTTGCTTCAAAGTTTTTAACAAACGATGGAATGTATTGATTATTAATAAAATCGTTCACTTTTTCTTTTCGTTCATCAAATAATTGATTTACCAAAGCAATGTTTAATTTATGCATCGAGTCAGCTTCAGATATAACTTCTTGTGACAACGTTACCGTAGATGCAGGAATAGAAGCGCAAGCAGTAATACTTACGGCAACAAACATAATGAGGATACTTTTTATGATTAATTTCATATATTTTTATTTAAGAATTTAGTCGTTGCCTGATGTAAACAGCGCTTTAATTTTATTGATGATTCCTTGTAGTATACTAAATATTGCATCTGAAGAAAATCCTCCTACGAGTGCTAACACCGAACTATTAAAAACGGTTAATTCCTCTCCATTGTTATACGTAGATACAATTTCTGATAAAATTAATCCAGACATAATTCCCAAAACAATCAAACCTACATAATAAATAGATTGCTCAGGCATTAAAGTTCCATGTTGAATTGCTTCACTTACACTTTTCAATAAATAAAAGATAACTCCCATACCTGAAGTTGCACATATAAATACTAAATTGAGTAATAAATCTGTTCCAGAATTTGCTAATACACCTTTGGCAAGTGATGCTTGATCTACTTGACTCGATAATGAAGTACCAATAAAAAGTGCTAGGAATAATAGTGCGAGTATAATCAAGTTTCGAATGACAGGTAATTTACTAAGTACAATTCTTCCGCGACTATCTGTGGCATTTAACTTTTTAAGAAATTTAATTGATTTTGGAGTTGCTGGCGCGACATTTTTAGCCAATATATTATGTGCATTGATTAAATCATCTAGATTATTACTTTCAATCAAAGGATTCAATTCTGTATTAATAATTTTTCCGTTTCGCATAGCAAACGAAAGCATATTTTCTAACTCTTCCTTTATTTCTATCATAAGGTGGTCGGAAACTCCTTTGTGAATACCTTTTGGGGCTGCCGCCGCAGGTTTTGAAGCTTCATCCGCTGCTACTGGATTTGGTGTCGGAGTTGGTGTTGGGTTTGAGGTTGGCATACTAATATGGTTTTATACAGTTTTACCAAACATACGATTTAAAACGCGCATTTAAAAGTAGCACAAATACGCGTTTTAAAATCAAGGGATTGTACGTAGTTGTTTTCTAGCTGCTGATTGCTTCTAAAGTCTTATAATTACTATTTTCGTTTTTTGAGCCAATTATCTAAAGGTTGTAATACAATATTAATGATGAGTACTAAAGCGGTACATATTGCTGTTTCTATAAAAAAGCCTACTCCAGCAACACAACCAATTGCTGCACTGCACCAAATAGTTGCGGCTGTAGTTAAACCGTGGACATTTGTTCCTTCTTTAAAAATAATACCTGCGCCCAAAAACCCAACACCAGTTACTATTTGTGCAATGATTCTTGTAACGTCGGCATCACCAGAATGATCGTTCAACTGAACGGAAAGCATTGTAAATATTGCAGCTCCTGTGGCTACCATTGTATTGGTTTTAAGTCCGGCAGATTTGCGTTGCCATTGGCGTTCAAAACCTATAAAAACACCTGCTAATAACGCAGCGCACAGTCTTAATAAAAAATCGGTTGTTGTCATATTCGGTATGTGTTTTTTCTAACTATTTTTAAATCAATCAATAACTTCATCATATCTTTGAAATTGATTTCGAAGTTCTCCGTGTAAGTTTAAATCGCTCTCAATTTTGGTTCGTGTTGGTCTTTGCATTAAAAAATAAACAATCAAAACGCCTGCAATTGCAATATAAGCTGTGTTTCCTGTGATTAATGAAAGTACAATTCCTATACATATTGAACCTTCAATAAGTCCAAACTTTATAATGGAAGCTATTTGATAACTTACCAATTTTGACTTTAAATCTGGTTTCTTTTCTGCGGAAGCGACCAACTTTTTAAAGATCGCCTGACTCCCATAAATAGCAGCAATTGCAATAACAGGATATATGAAAAGTAGTGTGTCGTTTGTATCTAATTCTGGTATCATTCCGTCACTAAATTGAAATAACACAAATCCAATAAACAATAGCAAACCAATCAATAAAGCGCTATAAATTATAGTCAATGTTTGTATAAATTTAGTTGGAGTTAACTGCTGCATATTATTTTCCATAAAAATTCTTTGTATTTGATTGTATTTCAAATGTATAAATAAGATTGTATTTAAAACTATTGCAAATGAAAAAACTGCTAGCTTCTGTTGATACTGTGTTTACATTACTTAATTAATGTAATAAAAGGATACCAAAGTAAAACTTGAAATATAATAGCTAAAATTACTATTAAAAATCCAACTCCTTTTTTTATCTTAAAAACATTTTTCACTTTTCCTTTAAATAATACATACAAACAAAACACCAAGAATGCTATATACAAACTATACCACATTGGAAGGTCTGACATCATAAATTCATCAACCATTCGATTAAATTGATACCCAGGTTTAGTTGTATAATAAAGCAATAAGAAAAATAAGCCAACGGCAACTGAAACCATATAAAATGTAGTCAAAACCCAACCGAGTCTTTTCCGTTTCCAAAATAGAATTGTTCCAGGAATAATTGAAATAATGTATACCAAACATAACAATAGGTAGCTTGTTCCTATACCATATCTTGAAAATTGATAATCAAAATATTCCCCAATTTCATACTGATTTACAGTAAACAGGTATCCATAAGTTTTAATAAAATACACCAAAACAAAAATAACATATATGGAAATTACTGTGAAAATCCAGCTCATGATCCGAATGAGTCTTTCATGAGATGCTAGCTGTTTCAAAAAAGGGTTTACAGTAATAAACAACGTAAAAAAATCTGTTTTCGATCTTTCTCGCTCCACTTTGCGTTTTTGTAGCAATGCTTCTTTTTCCTTTGTATCTATAATATTTTGCGTCTCTAATTCCGCCAAATGATCTGGAGAAATTCCACGAGCAATCAATTCTTGTTTTGCAGCTTCTAATGCAATTGACGTATAACTTGATGCGTTAGCAATTATGGCTAAAAGTTCTTTATCAGATAACTTTTTATAACGTTCTATGAATTCTGTCATGTATAAATTCTACTGTGAAAAATTAAATCATATAACTACTTTTCTCTTGTATAAGTAAGTGTGCTTCCTTTATCCAAATAACTCAAAACCAAGCTGGTTTCAGAATATTCTAACAATCCGTAAATTATCATTTGACCTTTAGTATTCTTCAACGTTAAATATTCAATTCCATCTTTTTCATCCAATTCATAATCATATGGAGTGCTCACAGTTCTATCAGCGACTTTGGTAAACATGAAAAAGCTGCCATTTTTAATTTCAATTCCCGAATTGGTGTCTTCTGTATTTATCCAACGTCCATCTTTCAATCCAACTATTTCGTACGTTTCTAATAGCATCTGGCTATTTTTTTGCGCATCTTTTATATAATTTGAAACAACATCAGGTTTTGATTTCCATTGCTCGGTTACATTAATATTTTGAACTTTTTCCAGATTCATTTCTTCAATTTTAGCAACCGTTTTTTCTTTCTCCAACACGCTAATAAGTTCTCCGTCATAAATACAAGTTCGAACTTCTTTATCCGTAAAAGGTCCACGTAAAGAAGCTTCGCTAGTTTCTTGTTGAAACACGAAAAATAACGTTCCATTCATAAAATAATAAGAAGTTGTACCTGCCCAATGTCCACTATATTGATTTTGAATAATCTTTACAGGTTTTTGATCATTAAAATAACCTTCAAGTATGGATTCGCCTCCACTTTCTTCAACAGTAATTGTCTTTTTTTCTAATGATTTAATTTGATTTTCTACGTGTGCAAAACGTTCTCTAATTACTGCAATTTTATCTTCTGGAGTAGTAGCTTTCACTTCTGAAGTTACGTTGTCAATAGTTGAATCTTTTATTGTTTCCTCAGTATTTACAGTTGATTTTTCAGTTTTCTTTTTGTCACTTCCGCAAGCAATAAAAGTAAGTATTGCAACTATAAATAATAGTAATTTTGATTTCATATTAAAAATTATTTTGAGAATTATCAAATATAATAAGATTGTACGTTATTTTTTTCCTTCTTCAATCGATTCATAACTTGGAGAATATCTAATCCGCTTAGCTGCCATTTTATAATACTGCTCAAAATTCTTAAATCCAAAAACGACTTCTAGTTCTCCTTTTTTAGAAATTACCTTTATTTGGTTGACGTTATAAGGTTCGTTTTCATATTTTTTTCTGTAATAATCTATCTTATAATTAGATTTTGAATACGTAATATCTTGTTTAAATATATTATTTAAAGAAATTTTTTCAGCAATACTATACCGATTTTCTGAAGTTGCCATATTTGCTTCTGTAAAAAAAAGTTTTTGCGGAAATTCGTTTGGATCAAAATATAAAATAACATCTTTCAATTTTTCATTTCCTTGAAAATGAATCTTATTTTTTGTAGCATCCAAATTACCTATATACACATATTCTATCTGCTCCAAAATAATGGTGTTTTCGTAAATTTTTCGCTTGTTCAAAAAACGTTCTCCTCTATCAATATACTTATGAGAAAATGTAGTGAAATATAAAATAAGGTCTGTTTTTTTATGTTTCAACACATACAATTCCTCAACTTTTCTAATATCTTTTGTCAAAGTAACATCAAAAAAAATTTCAGGACAATCACAAAATCTTTCTAATCTTGAGTCTTCTCCTTCTTTTGTAAAATCTTCACAAATACTAAATACATATACGTCAAAATTAGCTACATCAAATGTTTTCGTATCTTTTTTATTTTCATCAACATAAGATTCATCTACTAAATAAAGACCTGATCTACAAGACGTAAGTACACAAAGTATACTGATTATATATATTGTTTTTTTCATCTCTCTAAAATTTTGTATGATTGTATTCGTATCTAGCACCAATCATCCAACGATATCCTTGATAATAATCTGGATGATACGGAACGTTCGTATTAAAATGTAAAAAATCTTGAAGGTCTAAATTTCCTTTATTATAAATTGAAACACTTCCGCCAAAACCATTTTCTAAATTAGAAAAATTAAGTCGCCATCGCTGTTGGTTAAAAGCAAACTGTTTGGTATCCTGATAATTCAAAAAGTCAATTTGCAAATGATCTGCCACATCAAAAGCATGTTTTTGATATCCTGTATATTTATGATAACTAAGTTCTACAAGGTCAATAAGATCGGTTATATCTCCGTGATAACTTATAGTAACGCCGCCAGTGTAATATCGATCTCTATTATCGCCTGCCCAACCTAAAATTGGTCCGCCGTCATTATAATAACTAATCTGCGCTCTCCCCATTACATTCAAATTGAAAAATCCTGTGCGCTGTTGTTTTTTATCTTGGACAAAAATCCAGTTCAATCCGTAACTGACAGACGTTTTATATGGATTTTGAAGCGGATTTGCTGTAAAATCGGCAAAATGATACAAAGGAACATTTCTTTCAAAATAGCCAAAATCTCTTTTATCCAAACGCGCAGTTGCAGTTGTATTTATAAAAAAATGCGCTTGCATATTATACCATTTTTTACTTTGATCTGCTCCAACGCTATTACTATTAAACAGAAGAATTCCTGTATGAACTGTTGGTAAAAAAACATTTTCAATATCGTACCCAATTCCGCCTGTCAAACTAAACTTAAACGCAGGACCACTTACATTGCTAAATTCAATATTCACTTTCGTGGAAACACCATAGGTAATATCTGAGTTTGAATTTGAAAAATCATTCTGAGCAATTGTACGATTCGTATATAACAGAAGAAAATAAATAGCAAGACCAATTCGTACGTATTTCATAACTAAAATTTAGAATATTTCCATTCTAAATATACAAATAATTAGCAATCTACATCGTTACAGTGAAATTCATTTTCTAACAAGAAGAAGTTTTTCTTTATAGACTCATTACTATTTATGCGTAATCATCATTTTAAGTAAGCTAAAATATATCGCATAAAAAAAAGCCTTGCAAAATGCAAAGCTTTTTTTGTCGGGGTGGCAGGATTACAAATTGTGATCCTGAGAAAAGGAACGTTGCTAATAAAGCTTTGATTCACTTCGTTCCCACAATTCTTTTTTTTAGAAATATATTTTTGAGCAAGCTCAACTATATTCCAAAAAAAAAGCCTTGCAAAATGCAAAGCTTTTTTTGTCGGGGTGGCAGGATTCGAACCTGCGACCTCCTCGTCCCAAACGAGGCGCGATGACCGGGCTACGCTACACCCCGAAAGTGTAAAATTCGTAGTGTAGTTTATCTCGAGTAACGTCGAGAGGCTACACCCCGAAAAGTGTGTTTGCTATAGTTTTTTTTCGATAAGAATTCAAAACTATGCCCTAAAAATTGGAATGCAAATATAGTGCTTTTATCGAAACACAAAGACAAAAACTATTTATTTTTAAAAAATAACTTTCATGAATAATTTACTTAATTTTGTAACATCTAAAAAACACGAAATATATGCTCATTATTGGTATTGGCGGAGGAACTGGAAGTGGAAAAACCACCGTAGTAAACGAAATTATAAAACAATTGCCCGAAAATGAAGTTGGAGTCATCTCGCAAGATTCCTACTATAACGATACTTCACACCTAAATTATGAGCAACGTACAAAAATTAACTTCGATCATCCGCGATCAATTGACTTCGATTTATTGTGCAAACATTTAAAAGAATTAAAAAAAGGAAATGAAATCGATCAACCTGTATATTCGTTTGTAAAACACAATCGTACAGGCGATACAATTCATACGCTTCCGCGAAAAGTAATGATTGTAGAAGGAATTCTAATTCTAACAAATGCGGAACTTCGTGAAATGTGCGACATTAAAATCTTTGTACATGCCGATTCTGACGAACGTCTCATCCGAAGAATAAAACGAGATATTACACAACGTGGACGCGATATCAACGAAGTATTAAGCAGATATCAATCAACGCTAAAGCCAATGCACACGCAGTTTATTGAGCCAACAAAAGAATTTGCAGACATCATAATTCCAAACAATCGCTACAACACAGTCGCCGTTGATATTGTACGCACAATTATTACCGAACGATTAACCTAATATTTAGTACATTTATATCATATTTTGACACTAGCGCAATTGCACAAAAAATGAATCTAAACAAGCTCAAAAATATATACATCATTATCTCCGCCATATTTATCTTATGGATGCTATTTTTAGATGCAAACTCTTGGTTTTCGACACACGGAGAACTCAATAGACAAATTGAACTTTTAGAAAAACAGAAAGAAAATCTTCAACTCGAAATCACAAAAGATCGTGAAAATATCAAAAAATTCTCAAGTATGGAAGAATTGGAGAAATTTGCACGCGAACGCTATTTCATGAAAAAAGAAAACGAAGAAATCTACATCATAGAATACGCAGATAGCCTAAAAATAAAAAACGAATGAGCAAGTCACTATTTGACGAATTTGACCCTGTTTCTGCTGCGCAATGGAAACAAAAAATACAAGTCGATCTAAAAGGTGCTGACTACAATCAGACATTAATTACGGCTACGCAAGAAGGAATTGACATTACGCCATTTTACCACAGTGAAACGTTTGGAAATATCGTACCAATTGCAACGCAAACTACGAATTGGAAAATATCGCAACGCGTTGTTGTGACTGATGCCAACGAAGCAAACACCGAAATAAAAGACATCCTAGAAAGAGGCGCAGAAAGTGTTGTGCTCATTATCTCAAACACAGCCATTTCTATCAAAACACTTCTAAAAGATATTGACGTTCAAAATGTTCCTATTCATGTAGAAATGGAATTCTTGTCTGTGGATTATTGTACTACTATTTCCGCTTTTGCGAAAGAACACACAGCAAGTATCACGATTGGAGTTGATATCATAGGAAATTTGGCTTCCACAGGAAATTGGTTTGAAAATACTACGAAAGATCATGAAGCGTTAGAAAATATTATGACGCTAGAAGGTTTCCGAAGTTCGGTAACGATTCACGTTGACACATATCAAAACGCAGGCGCAACAATGGTGCAACAATTGGCGTACGCACTTTCACACGCAAACGAATACTTGAATCATTTTGGTTCAAAAATTACGAACAAAATTACGTTCAATGTTTCGGTTGGAACTCACTATTTCTTTGAAATTGCCAAACTCAGAGCATTACGTCACTTATGGAGTATTTTGGCGAAAGAATATAATTTAGATCAAAATTGTATCATAATTGCTTCACCTTCAAAACGTAACAAAACGTTGTATGATTACAATGTAAACATGTTGCGAACCACGACAGAATGCATGAGCGCAGTTTTAGGTGGCGCAGATTTTGTGTATAATTTACCATACGATTCATTATATCATAAAGCAAACGAATTTGGAGATAGAATTTCTCGAAATCAACTCAGAATCTTAAAAGATGAAAGTTATTTTGACAAAACGAACAATCCGACAGAAGGTGCATATTACATAGAAAATATCACGAATCAACTTGCAGAAAAAGCATTGATTCTATTTAAAGACATAGAAGCTTCTGGCGGTTTCTTAAAGCAATTAAAAGCAGAAACTATCTATCGAAAGATAAAAGAAAGTGCCGAAAAAGAACAAGCTTTATTTGATGAAGGGAAAGAAGTTTTACTCGGAACTAACAAATATCCAAACTCGGAAGATCGTATGAAACACGATTTGGAAATAGAACCTTTTTCAAAAAATGAAGTGAAAAAAGTAGCAATCATTCCTATTAGTTTAAGACGTTTAGCAACGAAATTAGAAAAAGAACGCCTCAAGCAAGAGTAATTTTTCAAAAAATAAGATTATAAAATGGCTAGAAAAAATCTTCAACATATCACTTTAGGAAATTCAGCGAAAGCGATTTCAACAAAAAACGCAGAAAGTGTATTTACAACTGCGGAAGACATTGAAGTAAAAGCAACGTACAGCGAAGCAGATATGCAAGACGTAAAACACTTGGATTTTGTAGCTGGACTTGCGCCAAATCTTCGTGGACCATATTCAACAATGTTTGTTCGCCGACCTTGGACAATTCGCCAATATGCAGGATTTTCTACCGCAGAAGATAGTAATGCCTTTTACAGAAGAAACTTAGCCGCAGGACAAAAAGGGTTATCAGTTGCATTCGATTTGGCAACACATCGTGGTTATGACAGCGATCATGAACGCGTAGTTGGTGATGTTGGAAAAGCGGGCGTTGCCATTGATTCTGTGGAAGATATGAAGATTCTTTTTGATCAAATTCCATTGGATAAAATGTCGGTTTCCATGACCATGAACGGCGCAGTTTTGCCAATTATGGCGTTTTATATTGTCGCTGCAGAAGAACAAGGCGTAGATCCGAAACACTTAGCAGGAACGATTCAGAATGATATTTTAAAAGAATTTATGGTGCGGAATACGTACATTTATCCGCCATCGCCATCAATGAAAATCATTTCTGATATTTTTGAATATACATCGGAACACATGCCGAAATTTAACAGCATTAGCATTTCTGGTTATCACATGCAAGAAGCTGGCGCAACCTGCGATATTGAACTCGCATATACGTTAGCAGATGGTTTGGAATACATCCGAAAAGGTTTAGCTGCCGGAATGGACATTGACACCTTTGCGCCTCGCCTCTCTTTCTTCTGGGCAATTGGTATGAATCATTTTATGGAAATTGCAAAGTTGAGAGCTGCCAGAATGTTGTGGGCAAAACTCGTGAAACAATTCAACCCAAAAAATCAAAAATCATTATCTCTTCGTACACATTGTCAAACAAGTGGTTGGAGTCTCACAGAGCAAGATCCGTTTAACAATGTAGCACGAACCTGTATTGAAGCTTCTGCTGCAGCATTTGGCGGAACGCAAAGTTTGCATACCAATGCCTTAGATGAAGCAATTGCATTACCAACTGATTTTTCTGCACGAATTGCGCGAAACACACAAATATATTTACAAGAAGAAACGAAGATTACGAAAACGGTTGATCCTTGGGCAGGAAGTTATTATGTTGAAAAACTGACGCATGAAATCGCAAATAAAGCGATGAAACTTATTGAAGAAGTGGAAGAATTAGGCGGAATGACCAAAGCAATTGAAGCAGGAATTCCGAAGATGCGAATTGAAGAAGCAGCAGCAAGAAAACAAGCACGAATAGATTCTGGACAAGATGTCATTGTTGGTGTAAATAAATACAGACTCGAAAAAGAAGATCCTTTACATATTTTAGAAGTAGACAATCAAACCGTTCGAACTGCGCAATTGGCGCGTTTGGCAACATTGAAAGAGAACCGAAACGCTACGGAAGTTACGGAAGCGTTGGAGAAATTGACAGCAGCAGGGAAATCTGGGAATGAAAACTTACTTACGTTGGCAGTAGACGCAGCACGAAAAAGAGCAACATTAGGAGAAATCTCAGATGCACTAGAAGCTGTTTTCGGAAGATATAAAGCACAAATAAAATCATTTTCAGGCGTGTATAGCAAAGAAATAAAAGACGATAGTTCGTTTAAAAAAGCAAAAGAATTGGCAGCCAAATTTGCCGAATTAGAAGGTCGTCAACCGCGAATTATGATTGCAAAGATGGGACAAGACGGACATGATAGAGGCGCAAAAGTTGTTGCCACAGGTTATGCCGATGTTGGTTTTGACGTAGATATTGGACCATTATTCCAAACGCCTGCGGAAGCGGCAAAGCAAGCCATGGAAAACGATGTTCACATTTTAGGCGTTTCTTCATTAGCGGCTGGACACAAAACCTTAGTTCCGCAAGTAATTGCTGAGTTAAAAAAGTACGGGCGCGAAGATATTATGGTAATTGTTGGTGGCGTAATTCCGCATCAAGATTATCAATTTTTATTTGATGCTGGCGCAGTTGCCGTGTTTGGTCCTGGAACAAAAATTAGCGAAGCGGCGATTCAGTTATTGGAGATTTTGATTAATGAAGAATAATACCAATTATCACTTAAAATGAACCTAATAATTTGTTTCTATTGCGTCCATACTTCAATATAAAATAAAACCGTAACGATGCTATGCTTTAATTTTCAATTTCATCTGGACGCACTATAATTCAAATTATTTTAGGCTCATTTCAAATAACAATTGGTATAACTTCACATAAAAAAAGCAGAAAAATAAAATAATAGGTTTTTATTTTTCTGCTTTTTAATTCCAATTTTAGGAATTAATTCAAGTATATTTTTAAGCTATTTTATTGATAATTAGAATACTCCAGTTGCTACTGCATCACTGTTACTAATATCTGTTTTAGTACATTTCCCTCCATTTGCACAAGGAGAACAATATGGTAGGTCAAGGTTATCAGGATCATATTTTACCGCGCATCCTGTTGCTTCATGAGAACATTCGGAAGTCGTACAGGTTATTTTACGTGCAACTACTAATCTATATGAAGCTTCTGTTGCTAATTTTTCGGTTGATTTTATCGCTTTTACATAAAATGAAGTCCGATATGTTTTCCCTTCAAAGAGTAAATTATAGTCCTCATCTATACTAGCGACATAGACACTTGTGTAATTCTCATCGATGTTAGCGTATTTTTTCATGTTTTCGCTAAGTGTATTCAAAGCTTTTTTCGTATCGAATGTTATATATGGCATTCCATCTTTTATGTATCCAATTTCTACCCAATCAGCTTCTATAATTGGTAATTCCGATTTTGCTGCATTTTCTTCGTTTGATTGTGTGGCTTCTTGATCGCTCGTACAGCCACTTAGTAAAAAGGCGAACGCAAGTGCAATCATTGATAAGTATTTAACTGTTTTTTTCATGGTGTTGGTTATTTTATGCCCTTATTTTTGGATAAGTTGACACATTGGTATTCCACTCACTGCGCAACATAGAATACTATTATAGCGCGAAGTATCTTTTTTATTTTTACTTGGTGCTTCAACTTATTTCCACCATTTATCATAATTACGAGGTGTCAATAGGCGTTTTTATTGACTATTATAGTATTTAATTGCTGCATAACAAGAATTCCTGTTATTTCTACGACAAATGAAATCATGTGTAAAATCATGATTTTCAACTCTTTAAATTACAATAATCATATTAAAAATCAAAAAAATAAATAAGAATTTTCTACAAAACTATTTTTTACAGTATTGTCAACAAAATTTATCACAAAAAAAATACTACGAAATGTAGTATTTGTAACTTGCTTTATTAGTAAAGTTTATAAGTTTTTTTAATATATTGAGAATATTATCCATTGTACCGAAAACTCTTTTCAGGAACTTTCCCAACTACGCCTTCAAAGAATTTGTAAATGTATGCGAAGTCAGCTTCCATGTCGTCTGTTGGGTAATATGGTTTGTCTATTTTGACTTCTTTTTTGCCAAAATCGAACGCAACTAACGTAATTGGCACATTTGCTTCTTTTGCAATATAGTAGAATCCTGTGCGCAATTCGTCTACGCGTTTTCGGGTTCCTTCTGGGGCTAATGTTAAGCGGAATTCTTCTTTTCCATCAAAAACAGCTGCCATTGCTTGCACTTTGTTTTGTCCTGGTGTTCTGTCAATTGGCGCGCCGCCTGTCCAACGAAAATACCAACCAAATGGAAACTTAAATAATTCCTTTTTCCCAACGTAATTGATTTCTTTTTTAGTGATGCTTCTAATCATTAAACCAATAAAGAAATCGTGCCAGCTTGTGTGCGGCACAACCGCAACAATACATTTTTTTACTTCATCGGAAAATTCACCTTTAATTTTCCAACCCATGAGTTTGAAATAGATAAACTTGTAAATTGCTCGCATCATTTTGGGGAAGTTTTTAGTATTTCTTTTTGATAGCTTGGCTAATTTAATGAAGTTTTAAGGATTCTAATGTGTAATTGGGAGAAGTTTGTGTTTAGTTCTTGCTTCTAGCAAAATTAAAAATCTTTTATCTAAAATTAAGAAACAGATTGCTTGGTTTCACTCGCAATGATGAATTAAGAAATTTTTACATTTAAAATTCAGCATTTAACATTCATAATTCAAAACATCAGTTCGAGTGATTTTCGATAGAAAATTATATCGAAAACAACTCTAGAACGAAAACTTGCCTTTTTTATGAAACTATTTAGATTACTAGCACTTCTCGATACAACAAATCAAAGATTTGCCACTCGAAGTGACGCTTTGAAAAATTTATAATTTCTTTCGCCTTCAGCGAAAAAATCTCAATACTCAATACTAAAAACTCAGATCTAAAAAGCGGTGACTGAGCCATGTCGAAGTCACATTTTCTTATACATATTCTTCAACTTCTCACGTGTAATGATTTCTTGCCAATTTTTGCCCAACGCATTTTCCCAAAGTGGAACTAACATCAACGCGATGTCAATCATTTTGTCAAACTCTTTGTCGGTTAAATCTTTACAGATTCCTGTTGGGATTTCAATATCATGTTTACGAACCATTTTTTTGAATTCAGAAACTCCTTGCGGATAAAATTCTTCTAAATGATTGAATACTATACAATTACCAATTCCATGTTTTGTTCCTAATAAGTACGAAAGTCCGTAACTCATAGCGTGTGCGACTCCAACTTGCGAATATGCAATGCTCATTCCTCCATGCCAAGAAGCCATCATTAATTTATCTTCTGAATCTTCATCACGTACATTTTTTTCTAAGAAAACGTTTCTACATAATTCGAGTGCTTTTTCGCCATAACTCTGACTAAACGCATTCAAATAGGTTCCTGTGAGCGATTCTATACAATGAATATAACAATCCATTCCAGTGTAAAACCATTGATTTTGCGGCAAACCACGCGTCAATTCAGGATCTAACATTACTTGATCAAAAGGTGTGAAATCTGAGTTGATTCCGAGTTTTTTTTCTGGACCAGTTAAAACCGTAGTTCGCGAAACTTCCGCACCAGTTCCTGATATTGTCGGAATTCCAACATGATATACGGCTTCATTACTCACCAAATCCCAACCTTGATAATCGGCAGCGCTTCCTTCATTGGTCAACATTATTGCGACAGCTTTAGCCATATCGAGCAACGTTCCGCCACCAATTCCGATAATTCCTGACGGATTTTGTGTAAAACGCGATTTCAATTCTTCCACCAAAGCATCTACTTGCGACGTTTTGGGTTCTTCTTCTGCTGATACAAATATAATTTGATCTAAAAAACGAAGTGGAATTCTGTCTATTAGCCAAGGATTGTCTTGAAAAACCTCATCAACCAAAAAGATAAATGGCGCTTTTGTGTTTACACGTTTTGGCGTCAAAATTTCTTGTATCTGGTTAAAACTTCCTCTTCCGAAAATTACTCTGGGAACCATTGGAAAGTTTCTATACTGCATAGTTTGTTAGTTTAATAGTGTAAATATAAATATTATGATAGTTTCTTTAGTGTTTCAACAAATATTCTTGAAACTTTTCGGTAAACTGTCCTACATGATAGCCATCCATCAATGCGTGATTTACCGATATTGAAACCGTCATTTTTTTCTTTGTTTTCTCTACTTCCATTTTACTGAAAGCTATTCTTGGAACCGATTCTTTTCTTCCGTGAAACGGCTCTTTATGTCCTGTAAAACTTGCCCAAGGCAACGCTGAAACATAGATACAATCTTCACTATTTTTTGGCGGAAACAAGTCGTCTGAATTGATAATTCGTTCTTTTTCAGCTTCTATGTTTTTCCTAAATTTTTCAAAATTCACATCATAATCAATGAACGAAAAACCAAATGTTTTGTCAGGTCGCATAATCGTCGCTGACGCGTGAATTGCCTCATGAATCACAACTTCAGTATCATTTTCAATCCGATATCGAAACGCTTCCACTTCATTGATTGCTTTCATACAATCGTGCAAATAGACTGCAAAAAAGCTGTTTCCAGAAGCTTTTGCAAATTCATGTGCTTTCGTTACATTCATTGGCGCAGCAACTGCAAAAAATGGATCTTGAAACGTATTGAAAAACTCAAAATGTTTTCTACGATTCCATGTGTGTACATTTAACTTCTTCACTACAAATAGTTTAACACTTCAACAATATTTTTTACAACAATATATTCGTCAGATTCTTCATTTGGTAAAACTGTTTCATGTTGCCAAGTCGTGTGAAATGGTACATGAATCGCCTTTCCTCCTATGTTTACAATTGGCAAAACGTCTGATTTTAGTGAGTTGCCAATCATTAAAAATTCGTTTACATCTATTTCTAAATGCTGTAACAAATCTGTGTAATTTTTTTCTTTTTTATCGCTCATCACTTCTACATGATGAAAATATTTGGTCAAGCCAGATTTTTCAAGCTTGCGTTCTTGGTCGAGCAAATCGCCTTTCGTTAAGACTAATAATCTGTACTTTTTGCTTAATTGTTCTAATACTTCTTCAATTCCATCCAATAATTCTACTGGCATTTCAATCATTTCTTTGCCTAATTCGATGATTTCGGAAAGTACTTTGTTTGAAATTTTCCCGTTGGAAAGTTCAATAGCACTTTCAACCATAGACAACACAAAACCTTTAATTCCGTATCCGTAAATCGGAAGATTTTTCATTTCCAACTTGAATAATTCTTGATCAATCGTGTTTTCGGTTTCGTATGCGGATAACAATTGCGCAAATTTATGTTCTACATCTCTGAAATAGGTTTCGTTTACCCAAAGTGTATCATCGGCATCAAAAGCAATCACTTTTATTGTATCGTAGTTTATTTCCATTGTTTCTTTGCGCGTTCTAAATCTTCTGGTGTATCAATTTCTACGCCTTCTATCGTAGTTTCTACCATTTTTATTTTCTTCCCAAATTCTAAATAGCGAATGCATTCAATTTTTTCAGTAGCTTCCAAGGATTTCATTGGCAATTCATAAAAATCTAGCAATGCTTGTTTGCGAAACGCATAAATGCCTTTGTGTTTATAATATTTCGCGCCTGCATTTTCGTCTCTAGGATATGGAATTGGTGAACGTGAAAAGTATAATGCAAAGTTTCGTTGATCTACAATGACTTTCACCGTATTCGGATTTTTGATTTCGTCCCAATCTTTGATTTGCACCATTAATGAAGCCAAATCTATTTCTTTGTTTGGATCTTTATAAAAAACATTGATTACTTTTTCCAGACTTTCTTTTTCGGTAAAAGGTTCATCGCCTTGCACATTGATTACAATATCAACTTCCACATTTTGTACAGCTTCCGCAATACGATCGCTTCCAGATTCGTGCTGTTTTTGACTCATGATGACTTTTCCGCCATTGCTGATGATTTCTTCACGAATTACGTCACTATCCGTTACTACGTATACTTCTTCAAAAAGTCCGGTAGCTACAGTTGCTTCATACGTTCGGGTAATGACGGTTTTTCCGTTCAAGTCTTGCATGAGCTTCCCAGGAAATCGAGAAGCTGCATATCGAGCCGGAATCATTGCTATAATTTTCAAATGTGTTGCTTTTATGATCTCAAAAATACAATTATTTTAAATTAACACAGAATTTTTTAATTATTCTACAAAGAATTCATCAGAAAAACCGATGAGATATAATTTTTCTTCGGCACGTGTCATTGCTGTGTACAACCATCGCATATATTCTTTTCCAACGCCGTTTGGTAAATATGGTTGCTCAATGAATACTGTTTTCCATTGTCCACCTTGCGATTTGTGACAGGTTATGGCGTAACTAAATTTTACTTGTAATGCATTGAAAAATTTGTTGCCTTTTACTTTTAGAAATTTTTTATATTTCGAAGTTTCATCTGCGTAATCGTTCATGACTTCTTGATACAATCGGTTTCCATCTTCATACGGTAATGCTGGTGTTTCTGCATTAATTGTATCCAATAGCAAAACCGTTTCTAGTGGTATTTGATTTGGATAATCGACCATTCGTACGTTTACTTCTGCAAAGCGAAAACCATATAATTCTTTAATCGAAAAAATCTCTAATACTTCAATAATATCGCCATTTGCAATAAATCCTGCTTCGGAAGTTGGTGGCAACCAGAAATAATTGTTTTTAACAACCATTAAATAATCGCCCGCAGACAATTCATTTTCATTAAATAAGATGCGATTTCGAATTTGCTGATTGTAAATGTTGGCTCTTTTGTTAGATCGTACAATAATTGCCATGTCTTCTTTTCCGTCATCGGAATACGAATCGCTAATCGCATCTTGAATTTCATAGCCATCAATTAACCGAACAATATCTGGAAAATTGGAGAGTTGAAATTTAAACTCAGCGTAAAATTCGTCACGTAATTGTTCACGCAAGTTTGTCGCGTTTACTAAAATTCCAGAATCTGCATCTTGACGCACAACTTCATCTAACTCAATGACAGTAACGTTTTTATCGTAATTTAGTTCTAATGTACGTTCGTCCAACGCTGGACTTAAATCTAGTTTTACAGGCGGCAACTGTGCGGTATCTCCAATTAAAATTAATTTACAATTATGACCTGAGTAGACGTACATTATTAGATCATCTAACAACGAACCATTTTCAAATAGTTTGGAATCGCTTGGCGAATCGGGAATCATAGAAGCTTCATCTACAATAAATATCGTGTCCCGATGTTTGTTTGGTTGCAACACAAAACTTACGCCGCCGCCTTTATCTTTTTTAGGAAAGTATATTTTTCGATGAATTGTGTGTGCTTGTTGTTTGGAGTAATTACTGATTACTTTTGCCGCGCGACCTGTTGGCGCTAATAATACCGATTTCTTTTTGGTATTCCATAAATGCGTAACTAATGTACCAATAGTTGTTGTTTTTCCTGTTCCGGCATATCCTTTTAAAAGAAACAACGCATCTTTATCATCGCCATAAATAAATTCGGAAAGTTTATGTAAAACTACATCTTGTTTGAGCGTAACTTCGTGTGGAAATTTACTTTTCAATAACTTGTAAAACGTAGTTGCATCCATAATTGTAGTAATTATCGTCTTTTTACTCAATATTTTATGACGAAAGTAGAAAAGTAAATCGAATGATTGCCTATGATTTGATTATTTATAGATATAAAATGCTTTTTTTGATGAAATACTTTTACGATTCAAAAAAAATTGTAGATTTGCGTATATTGATGTTCTTAAAATTAAACTATTCTTAATAGAGATGAAACACGTAAAACAAAAATTCAATTTAGTCTTATCATTCGTAACCGCTTTTTTACTTCTACCGGCTTTATCTATAGCCCAAAATGCAGAAGTAGTTGAAAAAGGTTCATTCCAAGCATTGAAAACTCCAATTATTTTAGTCGTAGCCTTAATTGTAGCTATAGGACTGTTAATCTTAATTGAAAAAAAGGTTCCACGAAAAGTGAGACCCATATTTTCAATCGTATTTTTGTTAGCATCTGTATTTTTCGGATTTAAGATTTATATGTCAATTATGGCGCCTGTTGAGTTTAAGCAGGAAAAAGAAAAACGCTATAGTGCGGTTATCCATAATTTGAAAGATATTAGAGATTCGCAATTAGCACACAAAACAATTACTGGAAATTATGCTAAAGATTTTACAGCTTTAGAGAATTTTATAGAAACTGCTCAGTTTGCAATTGTAGAAAAAAGAGATACAAGTTATACGTATTTTGATAAAGTTTATAAAATTGATAAGCTAAAAGAAGAAGTAATTCTTGATACCTTAAGTTTTGAACCTGTAAGAGATTCATTATTTAAAGGAACTGATCGTTATAAGAAAATGAAATTTGTTCCGTATGCGAAGAATGACCAACAGGAGTTTACAATGAAAGTTGATTCTATTATTGTGAATGGCTATACAGCACCAGTATTTAAAGTTTCTGTGGATAAAACTCTTGTATTATACGATTTAGATAAAGACTTGTTAAGACAAGAAACTAGAGTCATTTCTGTAGATCAAGTTGATGGAAAAGAAATTTTCGTTGGATCGCTTGATAAAGTAAGTGATAGCGGAAACTGGCCAACAAGCTATGAAATTGAAAGCAAAAAGAAAAAATAATAATCAACCAGAATATCAAAAGTTGTCCATTCAGGTTTCACTGAATGGACTTTCTTTTTGTATCCTACATACAATTGAAAATGAAATTACGGAGCTTCGTCATTTTCAATTTACAGCTGTAACAAATCCGCTGCAATTAGAAACTGAAGTAAATGCTATATTTGAGCAACATTCAGAGCTACTAAATCAGCCGTTTCAAGCCGTTACGGTGAGTCATATCAATACCTTATCGACGTTTGTACCAAAGCCTTTGTTTTCTGATAAAAACCTCGCAGATTACCTAAAATACAATACCAAAATTTTACCAAACGATTATATTACATTTGATGTGATCACGAATAACGACATGGTAAATGTGTATATTCCGTATGTAAATATCAACAATCTGTTTTTTGAGAAATACGGTTCATTTACGTATAAACATTTTGCTACAGTATTGATAGAGAATATTTTTCAACTATCAACGAATACCGAAGAAGCTACCGTATATGTGCATGTTCAGAAGGAACAATTTGAAATTTGTATCATCCAAAACAAAAAACTACTCTTTTACAATGCTTTCGAATACTCAACTTCAGAAGATTTTATTTACTATTTACTTTTTACGATAGAACAATTAGGATTGAACACAGATACGCTTCAACTTTACTTTTTAGGCGATGTTTCTAAAGAAGATGTTTTATACACCGTTACGTATACATATGTGCGCAATGTGGATTTTCTGAAAAAAAAGTATCCATTCAATTTCAATGAACATATTGAAAAACCAGAAAGTCACCGTAATTTCACCTTACTAACAAATTTTTAGATGCGAATTATTTCAGGAAAACATAAAGGAAGAAGAATCACTGCTCCAAAAAAGCTACCTGTACGACCTACGACAGATATGGCTAAAGAATCACTTTTCAACATTTTAAATAATCATTTTTATTTTCATGAAATCAGCGTATTGGATTTATTTGCTGGAACTGGAAATATTAGTTACGAATTTGCTTCGCGCGGAACTGAAACGATTACTGCAGTTGATGGCGATTACGGTTGTGTAAGTTTTATTAAAAAAACGGCGACAGCTTTTGAACTAGATATTACAGCGATTAAAAGCGACGTTTATAAGTTTTTAGAACGAACGCGTCTTCAATCGGATGTTATATTCGCAGATCCACCATATGCGTTTACCAAAGAACAATTTGTGCGTATTACAGAAATTATATTTGAGAGAGAATTACTTTTACAAGATGGTTTTCTAATTATAGAACACGCCAAAGAGACCAAATTGGAAGATGTAGCAAACTTTAACTTTTCTAAAAACTACGGAAGTTCCGCATTTAGCTTTTTTAAACTTCCAGAAATAGAAAATTCTAACGAAGAAGAATAGCAACACGCTAGGTATTTTTAATCAAAATATATTTAAATTTCAATAATGCTCAGTCAACGAGTGAAAGATCCTGAATCAAGTTCAGGATTAGAATGCAAAAAGCCGTTAAAGAATTAATTTCCTTAACGGTTTATATATTTTTTTGAAAAGAATCTTAATTAAAAGGTTCGCAATGCTGCCATTTTAATAGCTGCAATTGCCGCTTCAATTCCTTTATTTCCATGAATTCCTCCAGAACGATCAATTGCTTGTTGCAACGTATTATCTGTCAACACACAAAAAATTACAGGAATATCTGAGTTTACATTCAAGTCTTTAATTCCGTGTGCAGTTGCGCTACATACAAAATCAAAGTGTTTCGTTTCTCCTTGAATCACGCTTCCAATCGCAATAATAGCATCTACTTCTTGCGTTTTCTGCATATGTTTTGCTCCATACACCAATTCGTAGCTTCCTGGAACATTCCAACGGATAATGTTAGCTTCTGTAACTCCATTCTCTGTTAATGCAGCAATTGCGCCTTTACAAAGTCCTTCGGTAATATTCTCGTTCCACTCAGAAACAACAATCCCAAATCGAAAATTTTTCGCATTTGGGATTGTAGCTTTATCGTAAGTAGATAAATTTTTATTTACTGTTGCCATATTATTTTTTCAAAGCTTCTGCTTTTCCTATATAAATATCTAGCATTTTTCCGTCTGCTGTATTCTTAAAGCTCTCATATTCATTTTCAATTCTATTGAAATAACCTAAAGCTTTTCCTGCTTCGCCTAAATCTAAAGCCGTAACTCCAGCTTTTAACAAATAGGTTGGTGTTGTTGCATCATTTGCGCTGTGCTTAAATGCTTTTTCATAATGTGCTAAAGCGTCTTCTTGTTGCCCTAACTGTGCAAATGCATCTCCAATAGCACCTTTCGCTTTCGCTCCGATAATAATATCATCAGATGAAAACTCTTGTAAATGCTTGATTGCTAATTTGTATTCATTTAAGTTTAAATATGCAATTCCAGCACTATAATTTGCTAAGTTCGCTGCATTTGTACCTGGATATTCAGAAATGATGTTCAAATATCCGAACTTTCCTTCTCCACCATTCAATGCTAATGTAAATAAAGAATCTCTTGTTGCAATTCCTTTTAACAGTTGATCGTTTACATTTACATTAATTGCTTGATCGAAATATGAATTTGCTTTAAATACTTCGTTTGCAGCTTCTGCTTCTTTTGGTGCAGCAAATACTTTGCTATACACTAAGTATCCTAAAAGGACAAAAGCAATCGCACCAATACCGATAAAGATATATTTTTGATTTTTTGCTACCCATTCTTCCGTTTTGGACGCAGTTTCATCTAAAGTATTAAAGACTTCTGCTGTTGTACTATCTAATTGTTCAGCAGAAACATCTTTCTCTTTATCTTCTTTAGTTTTAACTTTATATCCTCTTTTCTTATAAGTTGCCATAAATTGTATATTAATGAGCGCAAAAATAAAATTTTTAAGAGAATTAAAAGCTTATTTATTTGTTATTTTTCAATAATTTGCATTTTTATTGTAATGACGCTACTATTTTCATGTTTTTAAAGAAATTATCATTGATCAATTATAAGAATTTTGACACGAATTCTTTTGATTTTAATCCTAAAGTAAATTGTCTAGTAGGGAATAACGGAGTTGGGAAAACCAACGTGTTAGACGCTATTTACCATTTATCGTTCGGAAAAAGTTATTTTAATCCTGTGGCTTCACAGAACATTAAACACGGAGAAGAATTTTTCGTAGTGGATGGTACCTACGAAAAAGCGGAAAGAGACGAAAATATTATCTGTTCTTTGAAGAAAGGACAAAAAAAGATAGTAAAACGGAACGGAAAACCTTACGATAAGCTGTCAGAACACATCGGATTCATCCCATTAGTGATTATTTCGCCAGCAGATCGCGATTTAATTATCGAAGGAAGCGATACACGAAGAAAGTTTATGGACAGCGTTATTTCGCAATCCAATAAGCACTATTTAAAAAACCTTATCAATTACAATAAAGTGCTGTCGCAACGAAATTCGTTATTGAAGTATTTTGCGCTCAATAGTACTTTTGATGGCGTCACACTTAGCATTTATAACGATCAATTGCATGATTTAGGTACTAAAATTTACGCTGAACGCAGAAAGTTTATAGAAGCGTTTGTGCCAATTTTTATTTCGCGTTACAACGCAATTTCTAACCAAAAAGAAAATGTGAATATCAGTTATAAAAGTCAATTACATGAAAAAGATTTTCGATCTTTGTTAGAAGAAAATTTAACCAGAGACAAAGTATTGCAATATACAAGTGTTGGCGCGCACAAAGACGATTTATTATTTGCGATAGAAACCTATCCGATTAAGAAATTTGGAAGTCAAGGACAGCAAAAATCATTTCTAATTGCTTTAAAATTAGCGCAATTCGATTTCATAAAGCAATTAGTCAACGTCACTCCTATTCTATTGTTGGATGATATTTTTGACAAATTGGATGAAGAACGTGTGACACAAATAATGTCGTTAGTAAATCATGACGATTTTGGACAATTATTTATCAGCGACACGCATGTAGACAGAACGGAAGCCATTGTAAAAGAGATTCATCAATCATACGAGATTTTTAAATTATAAGTATTTTGAAGAAAAGACACACTGAACATAGAACCATTAGCGAAGTATTGAAAGATTTTGTTTCGGAACACCGATTAGAAGACGGTTTGGACAAAATTGACGCGCGTGATGCTTGGGCAAAATTGATGGGAAATGGTGTGAATACATATACGACGAATGTTATTCTTAAAAATGATACGCTTCATGTTTCGTTATCTTCTGCGGTTTTACGAGAAGAATTGAGTTACGGAAAAGAAAAAATCATTCGATTGCTGAATGAAAGTATAGGCAAAGATTTGATTAAAACGTTGATTTTAAGATAATATAGACTTCTTGGATTGTTGGACTTCTTAGACTTGCTGTCGCTCTTAGATTCTTAGACTTTCTTAGACGATTACAATCGTCTCTTCGAGTAATTTTTGTAATGTAATGGAGAAAATTGTATCGAGAAGTGCTTTGAAACTCAAAATGTAAAAGTGATTTAAAAATAAAATCGTAACCTACATAGTTCATTACTGTCCTTGCGAAAATTTTGCAAAAATTTGTGGCAATCTGTTTCTCGACAAGCAGATTACTTCGTTGTTTCCTCCTCTTAATGACACACACGCTAGCGAAATTTTTTCAACTTGTGCCGACAAACAAATTGAAATATTTGTGAATTCTTGGCAAAAAAAAACAAACATACGGAATCCCGTAAAGTTCTCAATACCATATAACTTAACTTTGAATATAACATTTAAAAAATAAGATATGGCTAATTATTACGTTAACAAAAACTCACAATCTAACGGAGATCACGAAGTGCATACATCTGGATGCAGTTGGCTTCCCAAAGAAGAAAATAGAATTTATTTAGGGAATTTTGATAATTGCAAAGATGCTGTCAAAAAAGCAAAAGGTCATTATGATAAAACAAATGGTTGTTATTATTGCGCTAACGATTGTCATACAACTTAGTTATTTTTATCACTTTTGAGAGTTTATTTTCACAAGCAGCAAAAAAACATTCTTGAATTCGTGGCAAAAATATTCTCTTAAGTTTATTTTTCTAAGTTTTCATCGGTACAAGTTGAAAAACTCGCGCTGGCGGTAAGCTAGAAGCAGTCACAAAACATTTTAAAATAAATCAATTATGAGTATACCAAGTTTTATGGCAGATCAAATCACTATTATACGTGATGAAATTATTCCTGAAATTCCAGAAGAAGTTTTCGATTCTCATGAATTTATTAGATCCTTTTCAAAACGGTTCGAATTAGAATATGTGAAATTTCTAAACTCTTATAAGACTGAACCATTTAGAAATGTTCATGCGCAGATTGGAAAGTTTTTGGCTGAAAACCAAGAAGATTTACATATAAAAAGTAAAGGAAAAACAATAAGTGAGAATATTTTTGGCATTGATAACTTAAATGAAAAATGGGAGAAGCTACACTAAACAAAAAAAATCCTCAATCATTACAACTGAGGATTTAATATATAATATGTTTTTTCCTTAGAAAATCTCTCTTCCTGAAAAGTGAAAAGCACCTTCAATAGTACCATTTTCGTCGCTATCAGAACCGTGAACTGCATTTTCTCCAATAGAAGTTGCATATAAGTTTCTAATAGTTCCTTCTGCTGCTTCTGATGGATTTGTAGCTCCGATTAAAGTTCTAAAATCGCTCACCGCATTCTCTTTCTCTAAGATTGCCGCTACAATTGGTCCTCTTGTCATGAATTCTACTAACTCACCAAAGAAAGGTCTTTCGTTGTGTACTGCGTAAAATTCTTCTGCGTCACGTTTGCTTAATTGTGTTAATTTTAAAGCAACGATTTTAAATCCTGAAGCAGTAATTTTTTCTAAAATAGCTCCGATGTGTCCGTTTTCTACAGCATCAGGCTTAATCATTGTAAAAGTTCTTTTTCCAGCCATTGTGGTATGTATAAATAATTATAAGTTCGTGTTTTCAAAAATCCTCTTGATTTTCGGTGCAAAAGTACACAAATACAATTTATTTGCAAGTCTATTTTAGTATATTAGCCAGCTATGAAATAAGAAGTGCTTAAATCTTCGTTATTTTCACAAGTTCAACAATCAAATTACAGAACTCACACGCATGAATGAAGCTGAGATACAAGGCGTACAAATCTTGTTACAAACACCACAGAATATTGTTATAATTCCACATAAAAATCCTGATGGCGATGCAATTGGATCTACGCTCGCGCTTTGCCATTACTTGAAAAAACGCAAACATAACGCTGTGATTGTAGCGCCAAATGATTATCCAGAATTTTTAAAATGGATGCCTGGCGAAAGTGAAATTGTAAAGTTTGATAGCGAACAAGAACGATCAGAAACGTTGTTGAAAAATGCCAATGTTATCTTTACGTTAGATTTTAACGATTTGAGCCGAATTGGCGAAATGGAACCATCAGTTTCCGCTTGTGAAGCAACTTTTGTGATGATAGATCATCATCAGCAACCTTCCGATTATGCAAAATTCATGTATTCGGACACAAGCATGAGTTCTACTTGTGAAATGGTCTATAATTTTATTGCCTTTTTAGGTGATGAAGATTTGATAACTCCTGAAATGGCTTCGTGTATGTACACAGGAATTATGACTGATACAGGTTCATTCCGCTTTAAAGCGACTACAAGCAAAACACATAGAATTATAGCAAATTTGATAGATAAAGGTGCTGAAAATGATACGATTCACAATGCAATTTACGATACAAATAGCTTGAGTCGCATCCATTTACTAGGTTGCGCACTGAAGAATTTAGTCGTTTTGGAAGAATTTAACACCGTATATATTACCATTAGTAAAGAAGAATTACAACGCTACGATTTCAAAAAAGGTGATACAGAAGGTTTTGTAAATTATGGATTATCATTAAAAGGTATTAAATTTGCAGCAATTTTTATTGAAAATTTACAAGAACCGTATGTGAAGATGTCGTTACGCTCTAAAGGTAATTTTTCGGTAAATGAATTTGCGCGTGCACATTTTAATGGTGGCGGACATACAAATGCCGCTGGCGGACGAAGTGACGATTCAATGGAAGATACCATTGTTAATTTCACTAAAATTTTAAATGCGTACAAAGTAGCATTAAACTAAAAATATGTTGAAAAAAATTGTTTTCTTAAGTATGATATGCATCGCTGTGGTTTCTTGCGCTCAGAAAGAAGCTCGGAAACCTGTCAGCGTTCGTTCAGGTAGTTTTTTGAAAGAATCCGTAGAACGAAATAAAGCATTAATTGCTCAAGAAGAAGCTGCAATTCAAAAATATATGGAGAACGATTCTACAAATACCTATGTAGCTTCTAAAAATGGTTTTTGGTATTTTTACAATAAAAAATCGCCCGAAGAAATGTATTTACCAAAAAAAGGAGACACACTTACCTACGAAATTAGTACTTCCAAATTTGCTGGCGACGTTATTTATGCAAAAGAAGAAATTGGAGTTCAAGAATATATTGTAGAAAAACAACAAACAATTCCCGGATTACGCTATGCATTACAACTAATGAAGCAAGGAGAAACCGTAACATTTCTTTTCCCTTCTCATATTGCGTATGGCTATCACGGAGATAATAAAAAAATTGGAACGAATGTTCCGATTCAATCCACAATTACATTACTTACTATTAAAAAAGAAAACAAGAACCTAGAAACAGAAAATTAAAATGAATGTACTAATGAAAAAAATCACACTACTTATTGCTATCATCGCATTAGGTTTTACAGCTTGCAAAACTGCTAAATACCCAGAATTAGCCGATGGAATTTATGCTGATATTCAAACTTCCAAAGGACCTATTTTAGTTGAGTTAAACTTTACAGACACGCCAGTTACTACGGCAAACTTTATTGGTTTGGCAAAAGGAACGCATCCACAATTGGTAGATAGTTTACAAGGAAAACCTTTTTATGACGGATTTATTTTCCATAGAGTTATGGAAAACTTTATGATTCAAACAGGAGATCCACTTGGAACTGGAATGGGCGATGCTGGTTATAAATTTGATGACGAAATTGTAAAAACATTAAATCATAACGAAGCAGGAACTTTGGCAATGGCAAATTCTGGTCCAGATACTAGCGGAAGTCAATTTTACATTACACATGTTCCGTATCCTTCATTAAATGGAAGATATACCGTTTTTGGAAAAGTTGTGATCAATCCTGCAAAGGAAAAAGAATTAAGAGCTCAAATTTCTGACACTGTTGCTTTAAAGAAAGCAATTGATTCTGTAAGAATGGCAACAGTAAATATTATTGCAAAAGTACCTGTGTTGAAAACTCCAGATGCTATGAACAAACCTGTTGATGAAATCACAATGGAAAGTGTTGAAATCATTCGTATTGGTTCAGATGCAAAAGCATTTGATGAAGTAAAAGTATTTTCTGGTCAGTATGCTGAAAAAGCAAAAGCGATTGAAAAAGCAAAAGAGATTACAGCAAAAACTTTAGCTAAGTTTGCAGAACAAAAAGCAAAAGCGACTGAATTACCTTCAGGTTTAAAGTATTATATTTCTGAAAAAGGTACTGGAGCTAAATTATCTGCAACATCTACTGTAGAAGCATATTACGCAGTATATTTTGCTGCCGATGGGAAATTATTACAAACAAACAATTTAGCAACCGCAGAAGCTTTAGATGCCGTAGATGCGCAACAAAAAGCCGCAAACGCATATAAGCCAATGGAAACTGAAATTGGTCCTGATGCACCTATGATTGCTGGATTCAGAGAAGGCCTGCAACAATTGAGTGTTGGAGACAAAGCAACTTTATTCTTACCATCGCATTTAGCGTATGGAGAAAGAGGAAATAGAGGAATTCCTCCAAATTCAGATTTAGTTTTTGAAATAGAAATTGTGAGTGAAGTTATTAAATAAAATAATAAAAAGATATTAAAAAGCCATTATTTACTATTCAATAATGGCTTTTTGTTTTAATAGATTTACCTACACTATCTCCTTTCTACAGGTATTCTGACCAGCACCATTTGGACACCAACTACAAGTTATTCCTTGTGAATCTGATAATGAAGTAGTCTCACATAAAGGGTTATCAGCAGTGGATAAAAAACAAAATGGATTACCAGTTTCATTACTCCAAGTATTATCTCCCGCCATCAAATTACTTGCTGTTAAATTAGAAATTGTCTTTTTACTCAAAGATAAATTCAAATTATTCTTTTTTTTCATAAATAAATATTTTAAAATTTGATTAAAAATACACTATTTCTTACATAGAAATACTATTTATAAGATTTTTAATGCAATAATACTAAAACTTATTCTTTCTTTTTTTTAGTTTTTTCAATATTCAAGATTTTACACTTAACTCTTTTCAAGAAAAAAATCTATATTTTTCATCTATTTTCCTGTTTTGAGAAATTCATACTTGGATGATATTTGCACCGAAACAAAAAACAAATATCATGAAAAAACAAATGAAAACTCTAGGATTAAAAAAGCAAACGATTTCTTCTTTAGAAGCACAATTAGTAAATGGTGGCGCACCAACAACTCATTCAATGATAACAATGGAAAGAGGATGCATAAGCCAACAAGGATGTGATCCATTACCACCTGCACAACCAGAACCAATGACACTTTCATATTCAAATTGTGGACAATGCACAAGCTGGTAAAACGCTTATAATAAAGTAATTGTATTATAGAAAAGAGGTTGTCTGAAAAGCAGTCATTGCGAATGAAATGAAGCAATCTGTCAAGTTTAAGTTATTGACTTACAGATTACTTCGAAATGAAAAATTTCTCGTAATGACGTTGTTTAAACCTTTTCAGACAGTCTCTTTTTTACAGGAAAAACACTACTATATTTTCATCTCTTTTCCCCTTTTGGGAGTTTCATGTTTGACTGATATTTGCAATGAAACAAAAAACACATATATCATGAAAAAAGAAACAAAGGCTCTAGGATTAAAAAAAGAAACAGTTTCTACATTTGAAGACGAAATCACGGCAGATGTAGCAAAATCAAAAGGAAAAAAGTGTAAGACAAAAACAGTGAAACCAATACCTCAAATGCCACAAGACCCAAGACCAGATACAGGTGCTTCTCGCTGTATAAAATGCGGAACCTGGTTGTAGAACTACTTATTAAAAACAAAAAAGCTCCTCAATGAAGGAGCTTTTTGCTTTTATATTTTTTCCAAAAATTATTTCTTCGGAATGTTCTTTAAGATTTCCAACACAAATTTCCAATATTTCTGAGTAGAAGAAATACTTGCACGTTCGTCTGGCGAATGCGCTCCACGAATAGTTGGTCCAAAACTAATCATTTCCATGTCTGGATAATTTGTTCCTAAAATTCCACATTCCAATCCTGCGTGACAAGCTGCAACGTTTGGTTCCTCATTATTTAGTTTCTTATACAAATCAACCAAAACTGGTAAAATAGAAGCATTCATATTTGGTTCCCAACCTGGATACGAACCTGAAAATTCTACTTCGCAACCAGAAAGTTCAAACGAAGCTCTCAATTTTGTCGCTAAGTCCATTTTTCCACTTTCCACAGAAGAACGCGTTAAACATCCAACTTTAATTTCTCCGTCTTTTACGATTACTCGTGCAACATTATTTGATGTTTCTACCAAATCTTCAATATCTGGACTCATACGATATACACCATTATAAGCAGCATATATGGAACGTGTAATTCCTTCTTGTACGCCTAATTCCACAACTTCCGTTGGAGTTTCTATAACAGTACACATAATTTCTAAATCCGCTTCAATCGTTGCAAATTCTTTTTTAATAGTATCAGCTTGTGTTTTTAATTCAAATTCAAACGCTTTTTGATGCACTTTATCAACTACAACAGTTGCAACACTTTCTCTTGGAATAGCGTTTCGTAAACTTCCTCCGTTAATTTCAGCAATGCGCAATCCGAAGTTTTCAAATCCATCAAATAAGATCCGATTCATCAACACATTTGCATTTCCAAATCCTTTATGAATGTCCATTCCGCTATGTCCACCTTGCAATCCACTAATTGAAATTTGATATCCTACAACACCTTCTGGTGTTTCTTCTTCAACATATGAACGTCTTGCAGTTACATCAATTCCACCTGCACAACCAATTCCGATTTCATCATCTTCTTCCGTATCAAGGTTTAGTAGAATTTCTCCTTCAAGCAATCCGCCTTTCAAGCCCATTGCGCCTGTCATTCCTGTTTCTTCATCTATCGTAAATAACGCTTCCAATGCAGGATGCGCAATATCGTTACTTTCTAAAATTGCCATAATCGTTGCGACTCCAAGTCCATTATCTGCACCAAGTGTTGTTCCTTTTGCGCGTACCCAATCTCCATCAATAACCATTTCAATACCTTGTGTATCAAAGTCAAACTCGGTATCAGAATTTTTTTGATGTACCATATCCAAATGCGATTGCATTACAATGGCTTTTCTGTCTTCCATTCCTGAAGTTGCTGGTTTTTTGACAATTACATTTCCTACTTCATCAATAATAGTTTCTAAACCTAAATCTTCTCCAAATTTTTTCATAAAAGCAATTACACGTTCTTCTTTTTTTGAAGGTCGCGGCACTGCGTTTAAATCTGCGAATTTATTCCAAAGTCCATTTGGTTCTAAAGTTCTTACTTCTTGACTCATATTAATTTTTTATTATGGATTCAATTTAATGTTACAAAGGTAAATGTTAGCGTGTAAAATTCCTTGCTTTTGCATGAATACATTTTGAACTGTTTTATCAATGACGAAAAAATCACGTTCATTTTAGTAATAGTTATTTAGTTTTTTTACATTAGCTATGTATCATTGCCCTAAATGATGTTCAAATGTATTGCTTATGACCAAGAGAACAAAACTCCTAATTGCTGTATCTTTTCCTATTCAATTTATTGCTATTAAGATACTTGCAAGTTACCCAGCGTTTGTAGAAACCTATTACAGTAACGGATTATACCCAATAATTTCAAAGATTTTTAGAGTTATTTTTGGTTGGATTCCTTTCTCTATGGGCGATATTTTCTATACAATTGCTGGAATTTTAATCATTCGATACATTTATAAAAATTTCCGTTTGTTCCGAACTGAATTCAAACGTATTTTATTGGACACTTATATTGTAATTACTATCACATACTTCGCTTTTCATCTACTTTGGGGAATGAATTATTATAGATTGCCGTTGTATAAATCGCTTGAATTAGATCGGAAATATTCCACAGAAGAATTGGTTAACTTTACCGAAAGAGTCATCGCGAAAGCAAACACAATTCAATATCAAATTACACAAAACGATACTGTAAAAGTTGAAATTCCTTATAAAACCAGTGAAATTCTTGATAAAACAGGCAACGGTTATGAAAATTTCAGCGCAAAGCAACCACAATTTACATTTACACATCGTAGTTTAAAGACTTCGCTTTATAGTAGTTTCTTAACTGTTATGGGATTTAGTGGTTACATCAATCCGTTTACCAATGAAGCGCAGATCAATCGCAAAATTCCTGTGTACAAATTTCCTGTAACGGCAAGTCATGAAGAAGCGCATCAAATTGGGTTTTCAGCGGAAAACGAAGCCAATTTTATAGGTTGTATGGCAGCTTTACATAATGACGATATTTACTTTCAATATGGCGCGTATAACTTTATGGCGTGGCATTGTTTACGAGAAGTACACAACAGAAATCCTGAAGAATATGAACGTCTAAAACTGACCTTACATTCAGGGATTCAGAAAAATTACGATGAAGTTCGTGCTTTTTGGACGTCGCATAAAAACCCACTCAAACCGATGTTTAAGTTTACTTTTGATCAATTCCTAAAAGCAAACAATCAATCTGGTGGAATTTTGAGTTACAGTTATGTGGTTTCACTTTTGGTGAATTATGACAAGAAACATACGCTTGTTCCTTAAATACGAAACCATCAATTTCCTCGTTTAAAGTGTATGACAAGAACAATTCTTCTTATTATATGTGTTTTTTGTTGCGCTTGCGCGAATGAACGCAGCAATACGTCAACTGTAGTTTCCACAACAAAAACTTCGGAAATAGTATCAAAATCTTCTAGTAATTCTAATACTATTGATGCTACTCAGTTAAAAATCAATCGGAAGCCAAAAGGAAATTACAACACCATAAAACAAACGATTGCAACTGATCGTGCATATTTTGCAAAACAATTTAAACAAAACAAACAAAAAACAATTGATTCTGCTTCCAGCTATTTATACAACAAATTACTCAACGAAATCGTGCCACATTGGTACGGAACGCCGTGGGATTTTAACGGACATACCAACATTCCAAATGAAGGCGAAATTGCATGTGGCTATTTTGTTTCCACAACCTTAAAACATTTGGGTTTTAGACTCAATCGGTACAAAATGGCGCAAGAAGGCGGCACAAACGAAGCAATCACACTTCAGCCACGAGCTGAATTAAAAATCTATCGGAATATCTCTCAAACAGCGCTCAAAACAAAACTCAATAACGTATACAAAGACGGCATTTATTTTGTAGGATTGAGCAATCATGTTGGCTATGTGCTCATCAAAAACAAAGAACTCTACTTTTTACATTCAAGCTATTGCGATAATAAAGTCATACTTGAGAAAGCAGAAACTTCGCCGTGTTTTCAAAGTGATATTTATGTTTTTGCAGAAATTACTACAAATCGGAAGCTCATTCAAAAATGGATTCAAAACACACCAATTCCAATTCATAAATAAACGTTAAAAAAATCTTAATACAGCAAACGGAGGCGGAACATCTCTTATCTTTAAAGACTAAACTAACCTCTAATAATAAGCAATGAATAAATCGTACTTGCTGCTGTTATTTCTTTTGTGTAGCCTAACCACTTTTGCTCAGGATTACTTTCCTAAAAATGACGGCGTTAAAACAGAAGAACGCACTATAACAGCTTTTACCAACGCAAAAATCTATGTCACACCAACACAGGTCATAGAAAACGCAACACTCATTATACAAGATGGAAAAGTGTTGCAAACTGGAACTAACATTTCCATTCCGAAAAATGCTACCATTGTAGATTTGACAGGAAAAAGTATCTATCCTTCATTTATTGATCCGTATTCTGACTTTGGTCTCAAAGCACCAAAACGTACTCTTGGTAGACGACGAGGCGCACAATATGATGCTTCACGCGAAGGATATTATTGGAACGATCACATCAGACCAGATATAAATCCGATGACAAGTTTTTCTTTTGACAAGAAGAAAGCTACTGATTTATTAAAAGCTGGCTTTGGAACGGTAAATACACACATGAATGACGGAATTGTTCGCGGAAACGGACTATTAGTTGCGCTAAATGCTGATGCTGACAATAGCATGCGCATCTTAGACAATCGTTCGGCACAATACTTATCGTACGAACGAAGCAATGCAACACAACAATCCTATCCGACTTCATTAATGGGAAGTATGGCGTTAATTCGTCAAATGTATCATGATGCAGATTGGTATTCAAAAGGAAATGCAAAACGTAAAGATTTAGCCTTAGAAGCTTTAATAGCAAATAAAAACTTAGTGCAAATTTTTCATTCAGGAAACAAACACAACAGTATCAAAACAGATGCAATTGGTGACGATTTTGGAATTCAATACATTTTAATCGGCGACGGAACAGAATATGAAAACATCAGCGCGATGAAAGCGACAAATGCTTCATTCATTATTCCAATCAACTTTCCAAAAGCCTATGACGTTTCAGATCCGTACGCGGCTGGCGTTTTAGAATTAGAAGCGATGAAACACTGGAATCAAGCGCCTTCAAACCCAAAAACATTGGCAGACAATGGAATTGCGTTCAGTTTCACAACGCACGATTTAAAAAAGGCAAGTGAATTTAAAGGAAAACTACAGAAAGCCATCGAATATGGTTTAGACAAAACAAAAGCGTTGGAAGCGTTGACAACAATTCCTGCTCGTATTTTAAAACAAGAAGATAAAGTTGGAAGCTTACAAAATGGGCGTCAAGCAAACTTCTTAATTACTTCGGGAGACATTTTTGATACGAAAACCGTACTCTACGAAAATTGGGTTCAAGGAAATCAAAATGTTTTCAAAGACAAATCGCATAAAGATCTTCGCGGGAAATACGCGTTTACTATTGCTGGAAATACCTATGACGTAAACATTTCAGGTTCGCCAGAAAAGTTGAAATCAGAAGTAATGAAAGATTCTATGAAATTAGGTTCTAAAATAGCTTTCAAAGACAATTGGTTACAATTACAATTTACAACACCTGACACGACGAAAAAAGAATTTATTCGGTTGACTTCGCTTGTAAATAATGCAACGTATTTCTCTGGAAAAGCAATCTTAGCAAATGGTTCCGAAACTTCATTCAATGCAACACAAAAAGAAGTTGCTGAATCGAAAGATAAAAAAGGAGACAAGAAAGATGATACGATGGAAGCGCCAAAGATGTTACCACTTTCGTATCCAAATAGTGCATACGGTTCGGCAACTTTACCGCAACAAGAAACCATTCTATTCAGAAATGCTACGGTTTGGACAAATGAAAAAGACGGAATTCTTCAAAATACGGACGTTTTAGTAAAAGACGGAAAAATAGCGCGAATTGGAAAAAACCTCAGCGCAGGAAATGCACGAATTATTGATGCGACAGGAAAACACTTAACTTCTGGAATTATTGACGAGCATTCGCACATTGGCGCATTTGATATTAATGAAGCTGGACACAATTCTACGGCAGAAGTTAACATGGCAGATGTTGTAAACCCTGAAGATGTAAATATTTACAGAAACTTAGCTGGTGGCGTTACAACGATTCAGTTATTACACGGATCTGCAAATCCAATTGGTGGACGTTCTGCAATTTTAAGATTAAAATGGGGACGATCTGCAGATGACATGCTTTTTAAAGATGCTGACGGATTCATCAAGTTTGCATTAGGTGAAAACGTAAAACAAAGTAATTGGGGCGATAACAACACAACACGTTTTCCACAAACACGAATGGGCGTTGAGCAAGTATTTACAGATTATTTTCAACGTGCAAAAGAATACGAAACAAAGAAAAAAACTGGAAACTATCGGTATGATATTGAAATGGAAACGATTTTAGAAATTTTAAATAAAAAACGTTTCGTTTCCTGTCACTCATATGTTCAAAGTGAAATTAATATGTTAATGAAAGTTGCTGATAAATTTGGTTTCAACATTAACACCTTTACACACATTTTAGAAGGTTACAAAGTAGCTGACAAAATGAAAGCACATGGCGCTGGCGGATCAACTTTTTCAGATTGGTGGGCTTATAAATTTGAAGTAAATGACGCAATTCCGTATAACGGCGCAATTATGCACAGCCAAGGAGTTGTTGTAGCTTTTAATTCTGATGATGGCGAAATGTCTCGCAGATTGAATCAAGAATCGGCAAAAGCTGTAAAATATGGTGGCGTTTCCGAAGAAGATGCTTGGAAATTTGTAACGCTGAATCCTGCGAAATTATTACATATTGACGATAAAGTTGGAAGTGTAAAAACTGGAAAACAAGCAGATTTAGTACTATGGACAGCTCATCCAATGTCAATTTACGCGAAAGCGCAAACTACCATGATTGAAGGAACTATTTATTTTGATTTGGAACGTGATACACAATTACGCAGAAAAATTCAAACCGAACGTACCGAGTTGATGAACATGATGCTGTCAGAGAAAGACAAAGGCATGAAAACGCAACCTGCTAAGAAAAAAGAGAAAGTAGATCATCATTGTGATACTGTTGAATATTAAACAAAACTGACATGAAAAAATATTTATATAAATACATCGTATGCGTAGCTGTTTTGTTCAGCGGTTTAAGTTTTGCACAACAAACGCCTGCGCCAAAACAATCGCAAGCAATTTCAATTGTTGGCGCAACCGCACATATTGGAAACGGACAAGTGATTGAAAATGCTACAATAGTATTTGAAAACGGGAAAATAGTTCGTGTTGGCGCTTCTGCTACGACACAAACCGCTGGAAAAGTAATTGACGCGAAAGGAAAACATGTATATCCTGGATTTATTGCGCCAAATTCTACACTTGGTCTGGTTGAAGTTGACGCAGTACGAGCAACAAAAGATGAAGACGAAATAGGTAATTTTAATCCACATATTCGGAGTTTGATTGCGTACAATACGGAATCGAAAGTTGTAGAAAGTTGTAGACCAAACGGAATTTTAACAGCGCAAATTGTGCCACGTGGCGGACGCGTTTCTGGAACTTCTTCAATTGTACAATTAGATGCTTGGAATTGGGAAGATGCAGCTGTAAAAGTTGACGATGGAATTCACTTAAACTGGCCAAGTAATTTTTCGCGAGGTCGTTGGTGGCTTGGCGAACCAAGAGGTTTGAGTCCAAATAAAGACTATGCAAAACAAGTTATAGCAATTCAAGATGGATTCAATGAAGTATCAAGTTATTTAAACGGCTCTAGAAGTCCAAAACACTTGCCAAATGAAGCAATGAACGGATTATTTAAAGGTTCTCAAAAACTATATGTACATGTTGATACTGAGAAAGGAATGTTGGATGCAATCGCTTTCGCGAAGAAAAACAACGTGAAGATAGTTATAGTCGGCGGTTATCATGCACATAAAATAGCAACGACTTTGCGCCAAAATGATATTCCTGTTTTATTACACAGAACACATTCAGTTCCTGAAATGGACGATGAAGATTATGACTTATCATACAAAAAAGCAAAAATATTAACCGATGCTGGCGTGTTAGTTGGACTTGAAAATAGCGGACAAATGGAGCGTATGAATACGCGTAATTTGCCATTTTTGGCAGGAACAGTTGCTGCGCAAGGTTTGGATAAAGAGAAAGCGTTGCAATTAATTACATCGAATACAGCTAAAATTTTAGGAATCGATGATCGTTTAGGAACGTTAGAAGTTGGAAAAGATGCAACACTTTTTATTAGTGAAGGTGACGCGTTAGATATGCGTGGAAATATTTTGACATATGCGTTTATTGAAGGACGAATGTTGAGCTTAGAAACGCATCAAACAAAATTATGGAAGCGTTATATGGAAAAATATAGTAGAAAGTAGTAACTTGTATATTAATAGTTTATGGGTTTATAAGTTTAAGGGTTTAAAAAATAAATGTTATGAAGATGATACAAAAATTCGTTTTAGCAATAACTTTATTAATTGCTGTACAAATATCAGCGCAAGAAACTGAGAACATTGCTGTTGAGAATTTTAAGTTGCCAAGTTTTTCAGAATTGTCAACTGATATAGCTACTGATTATTATAAAGTGCGTGAATCATTACCTAATTTATCAAATATTGGTGAACACGTTCAGAAAGAAATCAGAAGAGGATTCTATAGCGAAAATAGTATTACATACACATTCCGAAACTTTACAGACGGAAATTCATTATTGCCAAATATAAGTCCGCAACGATTTCAATTGCGAAACAACTTGAACACTATTATGTTTAATGGATTTGATGCAAATCAAATGCACTTTAACGGAGCTTATAAAAGAGCAAATTAGAAACGATTATATACTTAAACAAAAATGCCTCTTCGGTTTGAATAGGCATTTTTGTTTTTGGTATTTTAGAAATTTAGAAATTATCCTTTCGGAACAACAACGCCATCTGCTGGACGCTCGTACATCGAGTTTTCCATTGTTTTATTCGTTAAACTTACATTGGTAAATTCAACTGAATTCCGTTCTCCTGTTACTTTTCCATCTTCGGTTTTGTGCCATGTCAATGTTTTTGGCAATAAAATTCCGTTTACTTCCTGCCAATCTCCATAACGAATGTAACTCACTTTGTTACTTGGTTCTCCGTTGTAATACGTTACGGTATAGCCTAGCCATTCCATATGAAACGTCTCTGGATTGTAGTAAATAAAGTAATTGTCTTCTGGAGAATCGCCAACATTGTCACCATATGAAATTTTATATCCTGGATATTCAACACCTTCATACAAGAGATTTTCTGCTTCGGTATAGGTAATTCCGTCATCGCCTAATACAAATGGCATTGCATAAAAATAGAAATATAAATTGTGGTAAAAACGTGCATTTCCTTTAAAGGCTGTCGTGTCTTTTTGTGCTAGCCACACGGTTGTTCCGTCATAACCAATGGAAAAATTTTTTCCTTCAATACGTGCTTTTCGTGATTTCAAGTCAGTGACATGTTTTTCTGTTGCTTCTGGTTTTACCATTTCGTATATGAGCGTTTGTGAAGCGTTCCATGTGTCAATTCCGCCGTGTGCGTTGAAAACTTTTTGTAAATTTTCAGGATAATTTTTAGTGACTACTTTTTCCGCTTTTGGAGTTTCTTTAGGTGTTTCCGCCTTTTTTGTAGTGTTGTTACAGGCTATGATGAGAAACATTCCTAATACTGTGATGGCTATTTTTTTCATTTGATTAGTTTTTTTATTGCTGCGTAAGTCGGAATTGTTTTGTGTTCATTACATGGGGGTTGAGATTGCTATGCTGAGAGACTTTAATTTATTGTATTTATTGGTAGAATTAAAGGCAACGTGCAATTATATCTAACGTATTAGAAGAATAAGGATATGAGGTGAAATATAGTGTTAGCGATTCATTATTCATTTATACTTTCAACTAAAGCTTCATATTGATCTATATCTGTTTCTTTTATTCTATTCAAAACGGCATTTGCTATTTTTCTAATAGCCTCGGCATCTATCGGCTCCATTCCTCTCTCAAAGTTTTCTCCTAAATGTGAATATTCATTTATCAATCGATTTATCAGATTTATAGTTACACTGTCATTGTCAAAAAACTTTCCTAATCTTGAGTCAAGCCCAATTAGATGATTTGGATATTTATAAAACAAATAAGCTTCTAAAAACTTTCTCATATTATTTCCAAAATTATATTGATAGGTATGTCCAATTGTTTCAACATCAGAGTTTGCACAGTGGTGTATTTGATCGAAAAGATAATTGAATTCAGTTATATAATTTTTTAGGTATTTAGGTGCAAGCTTTATATATGTACTTGACTTATCCTTCCTTTCTATTAAGAAATGTTGTCTACCATCAACTGCCTTAACTGTAGGGATTGGCTGGTGTTTTTCTGGCGAAGTAAGTTTCTTTAAGTACTTGAGAAAATCTAAATTATGAGTTGATATAAAAAGTTGTCCATATTTTTTTGGCTTTCCAATAATACTTTCAATTAAACTAAACATAAAAAAGATATGATTGCTATCAAGACTAGAAATTGGGTCATCGATATAAATAATTAACTTTTTCAAATTTAATTCATCTTTCATTTCGTCTTCCATTCTTGCTATGAAATAACAAAATGATATTAAACTACATTCTCCTTCACTTAAATTTTTCGCATCATCGGAATCACGTGTGATTTTAAATTCGATGTCTGGAGAAACTCCAATCGACACTAATTTAAGTTCTTCATGACCAAAGTAATGAGCTAAATGTTGGTTTACTAACTCAGCTCCTTTACTCTCATCTTTAGCCTCTGCTTCTAATTTTCGTTTCTCTTCTAAAAGTTCTTCTACTTTTTTTTTCGTTAAGAGGCTAGCAGTATCCTTAAGTTGAATATCAGCTTCTAAAATTCCAAGAGTATTGTTATGCTTTTCATATTCAATATTTTTAACAAACTCAGCTACCTCAGACATTCTCAATTCCAACCTGATTTTCTCTTGAGCTTCTTTTAATGAAGAAGTTGATAAATTATGCTCCTCAATTAGTTCGTTAAATTTTGTAAATGTTTCAAGAATTTCATCCGATGTATCTGTACATTCGGGTCTAATTGTTGAATTAAATATATCCTTCTCTCGTAATTCAAGAGAACTAATTAATTGATTCAACGCATTTATATAAGACTCACAATTAATTTTCCATTCTTCTTCTAAGATTTCGAATTCTGGATGAAGTTTCTGATAGAAATCTTCTTTTTTTAGAGAAACAAATTTATTGATTGCATCTTTTGCGTTATTCAATGCAACGACCTTTATCCGTATTCGATTTCTTAACTCTTCAGATTCTTTGTTGAAATGTAAGTCTAATTTACTCCACAAATCAGCTGGAATTGGATTCCCGCAAAATCCACAATTATCACGAATTTCTTTATGAAGCCCTATTCCTTTTCTTGTCCATTCTTGCAAGACTGCATTTTCAATCAGATGCTTAAGCGTTTCCGTTGCTCTTATTTCTTGAAATAGTATTTCATTTACTTCCTCGAAGTATTTATTGAAATTTGGTTTCTTTTCTATTAGCTTTTGTATGTCATTTTTGGCTTCTTCTTTTAAAAGTCTAGTCTTATCAAAAATAATATCGTCGGCTAAAAGAGTCTCAGGCTTTATTTTACTTATGTCTCGTTTTATTGTGTTGATTTGATACGTAGGATAGTTGTAAATTGTTGATGTTCTTTTTATCTCAACTGCCTTCTCTCTTAGTTTATCATTTAATGATTTTTTGCTTTGCTCTAATTGTGTCTTTTTTGTATCTAAAATTTGCGTTTCAGTATCATGTGTAAAAAGTATTCCTTTTTTTTCTTCAATACTTCCTAATTGCTCTTCAATGAATCTTATTTTCTTGTCCAGTTCAATATTCTTTGCTCCCAATATTGTAAATGGCTTTATTGAACCATCTTCATTATGCAACCAACTTAAATTTTCATTTACAAAATCAGTATTGTATACCCTTATTTTAAAATCTGGATCAAGTTCAAGTATATTGTCTTGTGTTATTTCCTTTCCATCTGAAAATGTTACTTTGAATTTTGAATCTATATAATTCTTATGAATTAATCCATCCTGCAAAGATTTAAAAATCCTTGCTAATGTTGTTTTTCCTGAGTAGTTTCTCCCATACAAAATATTTAGTTTCCTAAATAACTCTTTACTTCCAACAGAGTCCTTCCATTGATAATCATTAAAAAGTCCAAATTTTTCTATATCTATTTTCTGTATCATTTATTTTGCCCCTTAATGATCACTAACATCCATATAACGAACATACTTTTATTACACAACATCCATTTCCTACAAATCTAAAGGATTTCTACTTTAGTTTTAAAGAATTCCTAAAAAAGATTTCTATTTCGTCAAATAGTTACGAATGTAAAAATCATAGGAGTTTCTCTTATTTTCCTAAATATAAAACCATCTCGCATTTTAACCTTAAAATACTCCTAAAAAAAACCTGCTTAGGTTTTACTAAAAACCACAGCAAGAAACAACAAAATGTAGCGGAGGTTTTGGGTAAAACCTCCGCTACATTTTTCAATGAGTTACGGTTGAAATTTAAAAAACTCATTAGGCACTCATTATCAATTACTTACAGTCAAATCAAACGCTACTATAAATCGACCTTAGTTTTTACTTAGTTCGGTGTTAGTACCTTGTGTTCAACTTGCTATTTGTAAGAAAAAAAATAAATACTTCTATACAATTTTAGCCAAAAAATTTCACTCCAAAAAACAAACTCTTTCCTATATTTGCAACATGTACAAACAGATTTCTAGTACGCAAAATTCTATTGTAAAATACATACTTCAACTTCAAGAAAAATCGAGAAATCGAAAAAAAGAAGGAAAGTTTGTATTGGAAGGTTTTCGTGAGTTATCGCTTGCGCTAGATGGTAATTACACTATAAACACCATCTTATTTTATCCAGAAATTTGCTCGCACGAACGTGTACAAATACTTTTAGAAAACACTAAGAATTCGCCTGAATGTATTGAAATTACAAAAGATGTCTATCAAAAAATTGCCTATCGCGGAAGTACAGAAGGCGTTTTGACAATTGTTGAAACGAAAGTACATTCGCTCGAAACAATTTCGTTTCACAATAAAACACCTTTAATTTTAGTAGCCGAAGCACCCGAAAAACCTGGGAATATTGGCGCATTGCTCCGAACTGCTGATGCCGCAAATGTAGATGCTGTTTTTATTGCAAATCCAAAAACCGATTTGTATAATCCTAATATTGTGCGCTCAAGTGTTGGTTGTGTGTTTACGACACAAGTTGCGATGGCAAGTACGAGCGAAATCATTTCGTTTCTCCAAGAAAAAGAAATTTCAATTTATTGCGCAGCATTAACAGCTTCTGAGAATTATCACATTCAAAACTTTAAAAACGCGACTGCAATTGTTGTTGGAACTGAAGCTACAGGTTTGAGTGATGAATGGTTGAAAAATTCTACCCAAAATATCATCATTCCAATGCAAGGAAAAATTGATTCTATGAATGTTTCTGTTGCTGCGGCTATTGTTATTTTTGAAGCCAAACGGCAACGAAATTTCGAAAGTTAAAACTATTAAAAAATAGTTTTCAAGATTTTTCTAATTCAAATTCTATACAAATAAACCATATAACTAACTGATAATCAATATTCATTTACACAATAAAAAATGTATGTGAAACCAATACTTCTATGCAACCCTACTTTCTTTTTTAAATTCATAAAACATACTTGCTAGTTACATTTCTTTAGCTTAATTTTAATTCTTATGACAGAAATTGATATTGAGAAAGAAAACGCAGCGATTGCCAAGCAGTACAAAGAACTGTTGCGCATTAGTTATCAAGTGCTTTCTAGCGAAGACAAAAAAATCATCCGAAAAGCTTTTGATGTTGCTGTTGACGCGCACAAAGATCAACGAAGAAAAAGTGGAGAAGCCTATATTTTTCATCCAATTGCTGTCGCCAAAATTGTAGCTTCCGAAATAGGAATGGACGCAACTTCTATTGCTTCTGCCCTATTGCACGATGTCGTAGAAGACACGGAATATACGCTAGAAGATATTGAACGTATGTTCGGAATTACCGTCGCAAAAATTGTAGATGGTTTGACCAAAATTTCGCATTTAAAGAAAGATAAAGATGTGTCCATGCAAGCGGAAAATTTCCGTAAAATGCTATTGACAATTAATGATGATGTCCGTGTAATTATTATTAAAATTGCCGATCGATTGCACAATATGCAAACGATGGAATCCATGCCTGCGCACAAACAAGTCAAAATTGCTTCCGAAACTTTATACATTTACGCGCCTTTAGCACACCGGATTGGATTGTATAATATTAAAACTGAATTGGAAGATTTAGGATTGAAATATACAGAACCTGAAGTTTTTAACGACATTGAAAATAAAATTGAGGAAAGTAAAGAAGAACAACAAGAATATATTGACAACTTTGCTTCTATGATTAAAAATTCTTTGGATAAAGAAGAATTGACTTATGAAATAAAAGGTCGTTTTAAATCTATCTTTTCCATTCGTAGAAAAATGGTGAAACAAGGCGTAACTTTTGATGAAGTCTACGATAAATTTGCCATTCGGATTATTTATAAAACAGACGACCTTGACAATGAAAAATTCCTTGCTTGGAAGATTTATTCGATTGTAACAGATCATTTTCGTCCAAATCCTGTGCGTTTGCGCGATTGGATTTCTTCACCGAAATCTACAGGTTACGAAGCCTTACACATTACGGTAATGGGACCAAAAGGTCGTTGGGTTGAAGTACAAATTCGTTCGCATCGCATGCATGAAGTTGCAGAAAAAGGTTATGCAGCACATTTTAAATATAAAGAAGGAGAACAAAAAGAAAACGGTTTAGAACCTTGGTTAAATAAACTACAGGAAGCTTTAGAAAATCATGAAGTAAGCGCGGTTGATTTTGTAGAGCAGTTTAAACTGAATTTATACGCAAAAGAGATATTTGTGTTTACGCCTACGGGCGATTTAAAATCGTTGCCAAAAGGAGCTACGCCACTCGATTTTGCATTTAGTATTCATACGGAAGTCGGCTATCACACGCGTGGCGCAAAAGTAAACGGAAAATTAGTTCCGCTAAGTCATGAGTTGCAAAGTGGCGATCAGGTGGAAGTTATTACTTCTGATAAATCTAAACCGAATGCAAACTGGTTGGATTATGCAACGACTTCAAGAGCGCGATCTAAAATAAAATCTTCTTTAAGAGAAGAAAAAAAAGGCATTGCAGAAGACGGAAAAGAAATTTTACGCAGAAAATTGAAGCAATTAAAAATTACACTTGATGAAGCTTCTGTCAATGATATGGTAAGTCATTTTAAGCTAAAAACAAGTTTAGATTTGTTTTATCGTGTTGGAATTGGCACTATTGACAACCAAAAGTTAAAGGAATTTGCGTCGCAACGTGGCAATAGTATTTTTAACTTTTTTAAGAATAAAATTCGAAGAACGCAACATACAAACGAAGAAATCAACCAGCCTGAAGTTTCCAATCGCTATGATTTGATTGTCTTTGGTAAGGAAGAAGAAAAACTAAATTATAAGTTGGCAAATTGTTGCAATCCTATTCCTGGCGATCCTGTTTTTGGTTTTGTCACCGTAAATGAAGGCATTAAAGTACATAAGAAAGATTGCCCAAACGCGGTAAGTTTACAAGCCAATTACGCATACCGAATTATGATTGCAAAGTGGATTGATTCTTCTCAAGAAGAATTTAAAGCACTTTTAGAGTTTACTGGAATTGATAATATGGGACTGGTCAATGATGTGACAAAAATCATTTCAAGCAATATGAACGTAAACATGAGAGATATTAGCTTTGCATCTAATGACGGAATTTTCACAGGAAGAGTTACTGTAGTTGTGAAAAATAATTCAATATTAAAACGCTTGATTAATAATCTGAAAAAAATTAACGGAATTGAAAAAGTAACTCGCGCTTAGCGTTTCCTTCATTAAAATATACTTAAAAAAGCTGTCTTAAAACGTAAAAATCAATGTTTTAGACAGCTTTTTTCTTCATAATAAAGTTGTTAATAGTTACATATCTCTTTGGTTTCACAATATAATGTACACACATCGCCATGCGTTTCACAGACTTCTGGTTTGGTCACTAATGTGGTAAACTGTACGGTGAATTGAATGGTGATTACAATTGGATTCGTTCCTCCTTTTATTTGATTGCTATCTAAATTAGAAATTACATTCTTACGAAGATTAAGTCTTAGGTTAAATTCTTTTTTTTTCATGACATATAAAATATTAAAGTTAATTACAATAGAATACATACCAATATTGGCATGACTAACCATGTTACTTATATGAAATTTAGAGGAAAGCATATTTCTGATACTCAGAAAGATACTTACTAAAAGTACATTTTTAAAAGCGAAAAAACAAACAAAATCAAATTATATGATCATAAATCCGCTCTACTTTACGTGTCTATTTGAATTCCAAACGATAATATATCTCTAAATCTGAAAAATAAGTGTAAATTTGTTTTTTAATCTTCAGCCAAGATGCAACAACAAATGGAGGAAACTAATCAAGATATTGTAAAAAACGTTTTTACTAAGTTTTTAGAAGATAACGGACATCGAAAAACTCCTGAACGTTTTGCCATACTACAAGAAATTTACGACAACGAAGAGCACTTCGATATTGAGTCGCTATACATTAAAATGAAAAATAAAAATTATAGAGTTAGTAGAGCCACGCTGTACAACACTATTGATCTTTTATTGGATAGTAGTTTGGTTCGAAAGCATCAATTTGGGCAAAACCAGGCACATTACGAAAAATCATATTTTGACAAACAACATGATCATATTATTCTAACAGATACTGGAGAAGTGATGGAATTCTGCGATCCAAGAATTCAAAGTATTAAAAAAACTATAGAAGAAATTTTTGAAATTGATATTCACAATCACTCATTATATTTCTATGCTACAAAGAAAAAATAACTACAAACTACAACTCACTAACTAAATTATTACAATGGCAGTAGATTTACTACTCGGACTTCAATGGGGAGACGAAGGCAAAGGAAAAATTGTTGACGTACTTACCGCAAACTACGATATTATTGCACGTTTTCAAGGTGGACCAAATGCTGGTCATACGTTGGAATTTGATGGAATTAAACACGTATTACGTACAATTCCATCAGGAATTTTTCATGAAACCGCTACCAACGTGATTGGAAATGGCGTCGTGATTGATCCTGTGGTTTTTAAGAAAGAATTAGACGGTTTGGCGCAATTCAATATTGACATCAAAACGAAACTTATTATTTCGCGAAAAGCACATTTAATTCTACCAACACATCGGTTGTTAGATGCAGCTTCGGAAGCTTCCAAAGGAAAAGCCAAAATTGGTTCTACTTTAAAAGGTATTGGACCAACATATATGGACAAAACTGGAAGAAACGGAATTCGTGTCGGAGATTTAGAGTTGGACAATTGGAAAGAGAAATATCGTGCATTGACTAACAAGCATGAGTCCATGATTAAATTCTACAACGTTGATGTTCAGTACAATTTAGAAGAAATGGAAACAGAATTCTTTGAAGCTGTGGAAATTTTAAAAGCATTGCAATTCATTGACAGCGAAGAATATTTACACCAAGCACAAAAAAGCGGGAAAACTATTTTAGCTGAAGGCGCACAAGGTTCGTTGTTAGATATTGACTTCGGAACGTATCCGTTTGTAACTTCTTCTACAACAACTGCGGCTGGTGCATGTACAGGTTTAGGAGTTGCTCCAAACAAAATAAAAGAAGTTTTCGGAATCTTTAAAGCGTATACAACGCGCGTAGGTTCAGGACCTTTTCCAACAGAATTATTTGATGAAGTTGGCGCTGATATGGCTCGAATTGGACATGAATTTGGTGCTGTAACTGGACGCGGAAGACGCTGTGGATGGCTCGATTTGGTTGCACTAAAATATACAGCGCAAATAAATGGAGTTACACAATTAATGATGATGAAAGGCGATGTGCTTTCTGGTTTTAAAACCTTAAAAATATGCACCGCTTACAAATATAAAGGAGAAACTATTTCGCATCTTCCATACAATATTGAACCTGAAAATGTAGAACCAATCTATACAGAATTTAAAGGTTGGAAAGAAGATTTGACCAAAATGACAGATTCTTCTCAACTTCCAAAAGAATTGAATGCATATATAGATTTCTTAGAAAAGGAGCTCGAAATTCCGATCAAAGTAGTTTCTGTAGGACCTGATAGAACGCAAACAATACACAGATAATTAATAAAAAAGCTTCCAAATTGGGAGCTTTTTTTAATTCTAATCAAACACATTTTAACAATTTTTATAGTTTTAGGAATGGTTTTTGTTTTGTTTTTAGGTAACTTTGATATAATTCTACGACTATGTTTTTAAAAGGAGGTACATTTAAACTGAGAAAGAATAAACGATTCAATTATACACCGCGTTACTACGAAGGAAAAGAGGTTGGAAACGTTTATGAAATAGGATCTAGATTTGAAAAACACAGAGAAGGTCTCAATGCAAATGACTTTGGAGGACATTGGAAAGAAGCACGTAAAGCCAATAGACATAGAGGAAATCGTGAAGTATCCGTTCGTTTACTAGTAATTATTGCGGTACTCATATTCGTTTTCTTGTATTTTATTGACTTTGACCTATCAATATTTACTAGAGGAAGATAATACATGGCAGACATAATTAAGCTTTTACCCGATCATGTTGCAAACCAAATTGCAGCCGGAGAAGTTGTACAGCGACCTGCATCTGTGGTAAAAGAGTTACTTGAAAATGCAATTGATGCACAAGCAACCGAAATCAAACTGATTGTAAAGGAAGCTGGAAAAACACTTATACACGTTATTGACAACGGATTTGGAATGAGCGAAACTGATGCGCGACTTTCCTTTGAGCGTCATGCTACGTCCAAAATTAAAGCAGCAGAAGATTTATTTAATTTACACACCAAAGGTTTCCGCGGAGAAGCGTTGGCGTCCATTGCCGCAATTGCGCATGTAGAGTTGCAAACGAAAAATGACGACTCCGAACTCGGAACGCGCATTAAAATTGAAGGAAGTACTATTGTTGCGCAAGAAGTCGTGACAACGCCAACAGGAACTTCTATCTCAGTCAAAAATCTTTTTTATAATATTCCTGCACGTCGAAACTTTTTAAAGTCAAATACGGTAGAATTGCGCCATATTATTGACGAATTTCAACGTGTTTCTTTAGCACATTCAGATATTTCTTTTGTGTTGTATCATAATGGAAATGAATTATTTAATCTTCCAATAAGTAATAGCAGACAGCGAATTGTTAATATTTTAGGTGGAAAAACCAATGAGAAATTAGTTCCTATTCAAGAAGATACTGAAATTGTGAAAATTAAAGGTTTTGTCGGTAAACCAGAATTTGCAAAGAAAAGCAGAAACGAGCAGTTTTTCTTTGTGAACAATCGATTTATAAAAAGTCCCTATTTAAATCACGCCATTAATGCAGCATTTGAAGGTTTACTGAAAGATAAGATGCAACCGAGTTATTTTATCTACTTGGAAGTTAATCCTGAAACGATTGATATTAATATTCATCCAACAAAAACAGAAATAAAATTTGACGACGAACATTCGTTGTATGCAATGTTGCGCGCGACGGTAAAACACAGTTTGGGACAATTTAATATTGCGCCAATACTCGATTTTGATCGCGATTCAAATTTAGATACGCCATACGATTATAAAAACAAATCAGTTGGTGTTCCAAAAATACAAGTCGATTCAAGTTTCAATCCGTTTGCGGACGAAAAAATGGTGTCTAGAAATACGGCAACACCAAGACATCCGGCTTTCCGAAAAGAATCAACAGAAGGTTGGGAAAGTTTGTATGTTGGACTCGAATCTGGATCAAGCACCACACGATTTTCTGGAGAAAGCATCGAATTTGAATCGGAAGAAGTGACAAGTTCGTTTTTCAATAACGATGAAACTCGCGAAACGTTAACGTATCAATTACACAGAAAATATTTGGTAAGTTCTATCAAATCAGGAATTGTTGTGATTGATCAACACAGAGCGCATCAACGTGTTTTGTACGAGCAATTGTTAAAAAATATTACCGTAAGCGAAGCCGTAAGTCAACAATTATTATTTCCGGTAACGTTTAGTTTTTCTACAAGCGAAATTGCACTTTTAAAAGAAGTCAAAGAAAGTTTAGAAAATATCGGTTTCATGTTCAGTAAAATTACTGATGATACGATTGAACTTTCTGGAATTCCATCAAATATTTCTGAAAGCGAATTGCAAATTATTATTGAGCAAATGCTGAATGATTTTCAAGGTGAAATTCCCGATACAGGATTCAGTCAAACAGACGTTTTAGTAAAATCATTAGCGAAAAGCATGGCAATTCGCACAGGAAAAAAATTAGAAGTCGAAGAACAACAAGCGTTGGTAAACAATCTTTTTGCTTGTAAAGAACCAACAGTTTCGCCTTTTCAAAAAACAATTTTCATCACGCTAAGTGTAGATGATTTAGATAAAAAATTTATATAGTTTATGATGCGGATCACGGAAACGGTAAAACACCTAATTATCATAAATGTACTATTATGGTTGACAACTGTAATTTTAGGAATGAAAGCGAATATTGACCTCAACAATATTCTAGCATTACATTTCCCTGAAAATGAATCGTTTGGGTTTTGGCAACCTATTACAAGTATGTTTATGCATTCTGTAGCAAGTCCAGCACACCTATTATTCAACATGATTGGTTTGTGGATGTTTGGATCTGCTTTGGAAGAACGCTGGGGAAAAATAAAATTTCTTAGTTTTTACATGATTACTGGTGTTGGCGCAGGTTTGGTGCATACGCTGGTTAATTATTATGGCGTTTACAGTAATATTGGAGTACTTGTAGAAGCTGGATTTAATCAAACTGAAATTCTATCTGTACTAAAAGAAGGTAAGTATATTATTAGCTGGGAAAGTTTGTTAACGCCTAGTCAATTTACACAATTAATGTCATCATTTAACTCTCATGCAGTTGGAGCTTCTGGAGCATTATATGGTGTTTTAGTTGCTTTTGGAATGTTGTATCCAAATATGGAATTGATGATGATGTTTATTCCAATTCCAATCAAAGCAAAATATTTCATTCCTGGATTATTGGTCATCGATTTTATTGGCGGAATTACAGGTGGTTTAAGTCTATTTGGCGGCGGAAATATTGCGCACTTTGCACATTTAGGTGGCGCATTATTTGGCTTCTTATTAATGTTGTATTTTAATAAAACTCAGTTTAATAAAAATCGTTGGAATTAATGGATTACAAAACACGCATAACGACTTTATATCGCGGATTTAACGCAGCTGAAAAGTTGATTTTTATCAATATTGTCATTTTTACAATAATTGCTTTATTCAATACTATTTATTATTCGTTTATAAAGACGCGTTCTACATTTTTTGTCGAATATTTTGCCATACCAAATGGTTGGGAATTGCTTTATAAACCTTGGACTATTGTAACGTATGCTTTTCTTCATATTGGGTTTTTTCACTTAATTTTCAATTGCTTAGTATTATACTTTACAGGGAAAATATTCAACATATTTTTTACTGAAAAACAATTCATTACCGTGTATGCTTACGGAATCTTTTCGGGTGCAATTCTATTTTTGATAGCGTATAATTTATTACCTGCTTTCGCTGATGAATCTGCTGTTTTAATGGGCGCTTCGGCGGCTGTATTGGCTGTTTTAGTTGCTGGTGCGACCTATTCGCCAAACTTCATTGTAAATCTTTTTGGAGTGTTTCCACTTAAATATTGGATACTTGCTACATTGTTAGTTATATCATATGTTGCCGCAATTCCGTATGATAATGCTGGCGGACATTTTGCACATATTGGCGGCGCACTTATTGGTTTTATTTTTGTAAAACAGCTTCAAAAAGGAAATGATATTGGCATCCGATTTGAACGATTTTGGGATAGCTTGACAGGCTATTTTTCATCAAAAAAGAAATCTCCATTAAAAACTGTATACAGAAACAATACAAATAAACGTTCTACTACAAATACGGCTACACAATCGCCAACGGAGAAACAGCGAAAAGTAGATGCTATTTTGGATAAAATTAGTAAGTCTGGTTATGAAAGCTTGACTAAATTGGAGAAAGATTTTTTGTTTAAAGCAGGAAAGGAGAATTAATTTATGAGCGAGAAGAAGAAAAAATTGAGCTTTTTAGGTAGAATAATCTTCTTCTTCAATGCTGTTTTTGCGGCTTTGTTGCTCCTATCTTATATTTTACCGTACGCAGTTCCAAAAAGTTTCCCGATCCTTTCCGTACTTAGTTTGTTAGTTCCTGTGTTTATTGTGATTAATTTTTTCTTTCTATTTTTTTGGATTTTAAATGTCCGAAAGCAATTTTTGTTATCATTTTTCGTGTTGATTATTGGCTATTCACATGTCACTTCTTTATATAAAATTTCAGATACTACGACCAAACCAACGGAAAACACTATTTCTGTAATGAGTTATAATGTGCGATTGTTTAATATTTATGAATGGTTGAAGGACGAAAGTATTGATAAAAAAATTGTGGAATTGGTACGTTCGGAATCGCCCGATATTATTGCGTTTCAGGAGTTTCATCGCAATCAAGAACCTGCTTTTAGTTTTTATCCACATAAATATGTCGCTTTAAAGAGTCAAAATAAAAAGACAGGACAAGCTATTTTTTCAAAATTTCCTATCATTCATAAAGGCTCGCTTGAGTTTCCAAATACGCCAAATAATGCTATTTATATAGATATTATAAAATATGGCGATACGATTCGCGTGTACAATTTGCATTTACAATCGTTGCATATCAACCCAGAAACGGAGGAGTTTTCACAGAAGAATTCGGAGCGTTTGTTAAAGCGAATGGCGAATACGTTTAAGATGCAACAATCGCAAGCGGAGCTCTTTGAAATTAATCGGAAGAACTGTAATTACAAGAAAATTATCTTGGGCGATTTTAACAATACACAATTCTCAAATGTGTATAAAACCATTAAAGGCGACATGAAAGATGCGTTTGTAGAAGCTGGAAAAGGATTTGGAAAAACATTGGATTTCTCTTATTTCCCAATGCGAATCGATTTTATTTTAGCAGATGAATCATTTACCGTAAATACGTTCAAAACTTTTTCTGAACATTATTCGGATCATTTTGCTATTAAGAGTGTGATTTCTTTGGATTGATTGAAAGATTCAATGATTCAAGAATTGAAAAACTTCAGTATTCAATATTTTTCATCTATAGTTTAACTATTGAAGAATTAAATAATTTTGCTATAAACTGTATTTATTTTTCCTTGCAAATTTTCCCTTCAATGACCATTTCTTTATTTTCAAAAATCGATTTAGAAACGTAATAAAAACACTTTCTTTCTATTTTTTTTATTTCCACCGAAATTCCTCCAGAATCATTCATGGCTTTTTGATAGATATCTAGTTTCATTTTTGTTTCATCGAACACACTTAATAGAACTTTGTTCTCAATAGGAATATAGAAAGGTTTACTTTTTACAGTTGATTAAGGAGATATGTAATAATAATCAACTTTTTTAAGTAAAATTTAATAGGAATTTACTTTTTTTTGGTCTGATATTTGATTCATATGATGTAACATTAAAACCAAATATTATGAAAAAACAAATCACATCATTAATGCTGAACAAGAAGTCAATTTCAAGTTTAAAGGATACACTAGTTTTAGGTGGGAAATCACAGGAATATTGCTATTCTACTAGTAAAAATTATTGTAAAACAAAGTGTTGTTTTTTCTAAGCATTATCAAGATTGCATCTTAACGTATGCTGCTTGTATGACTAAACTTCGATTTTTTGGAGCATTTTAAAAAAAACAGACTTTGGTCAATTATAGTCGGAAGAAAAAATCTTCCGACTTTTTCTATTTTACAAATGTTATTTCCGTTTTCTAATCTACTTTTTTTAAGTAAAATTTAATAGGAATTTACTCTTTATGGTCTAATATTTGATTCATTTGAAGTAACGTTAATACCACCTATTATGAAAAAAAAATCACATTACTAACGCTGAACAAAAAACTAGTTTCTAACTTGCAAACTAACAGCGTTCACGGAGGATTTAGAGGAGTTACAAAAAAATGTTACATTACTGTAAATGAATATTGTAATTCGGATTTATGTGCTTCTCATGAAATTCAAACTTGTACAATCACTTATGAAAAATGTTTTACAGAACTCAGGTTTTGCTATGCAGATTGTTAAAGAGAAAAATTAAATTTAAGTAAAACTTTATCAAGGTCGGAAGAAAAAATCTCCCGGCTTTTTCTGTTTTTACAAAGGTTTTTTAAATACTAAAAGCATCGATAATCCTTTAAGCAACACTTTATCGGACTTCACTTTTTCTGGTGTAATGTTTCATTCATTAGGTTTATTACTAATTTTTAAAAACATCATGTTATGAAAAAGAACTCTTAAATCATTATGGCTAAACAAAAATCTATTTCAAATTTAAAGCAAACTCACGTTATAGATCGTAGTGGTAAATACACGTATTCTTGTAAACTATTTTGTAAAACGGATGCATGTTCTTCTCAAGACTATCAAGACTAAACAGTAATGTATGCTGCTTCTGTAACTTAACTTCGATTTTGTGGAGCATTTTAAAAAACTAGCTAACTTTGTTTCGATTTTTCATTTTACCTACCATGCGTTAATCGAATGATTTTGCAATTTCTTGAATCGATAATTATCAGAAATGTTCCGCCTATTTCTTGATGTAATGTTCCGCTAATTACCCAATAGTTATCAATCTGGATACAGTTATATGGTTTTTGAATTTCAATATTTTTCTTTCCATAAGTATCAAATAGAACAAACTCTGCAAACTCAATTACTTTTTTCTCAGTTGTTAATATCGGTTCACTTCCTATAACATTGTGAAGTGTCGAATCTTTTAAAGCCTTGATGAGAATAATTTCAGCACGTGCTTTTGACATTTTTCGAGGATCTGGATTTTCTTGACCATAGCTGAAAAAGATCGTCAACATAAATATAGGAATTACTATTTTATTGAAATGTTTCATTGTTTAAATTTACTACATATATTTTAATCTAAGAAGTCCAACAATCTAACTAATCTAAGAAGTCTAAAAAACCTACATCATCCAACAATCAACACTATCTGCCAAAATGTGCATCAATAAACCAATTCCTAAAATACGTGTTTTTTTGAAGAATAGGAATCCTACGTAAACAGCAATTGCATAATACGTGTGCAACGGATGAAAGTTAATGCTACATCTATTTGCCTCAAAAATGGGCGTTGCGAGCATGTGATCGAGATCAATCAACATACAAAGAATGAAAACTAAATATGTCATTTTCCACGATTTTCGATAGAATAGTAGAGCTATCAACAGCGGAAAGATAAAGTGTAAACCGTAATGGATAAAGGTTCTGAGTTCCATTATGTGAACGTTTGTTGTTCTAAATAGGTGAGCGCATTTGTTCCTTCATTGAAGAGTAAATCTAAAATACTCAAATTCGGAATGAAACCGTGTTTGGCTTCAAATACTTGCGTGTAGGTATCAAAACCATAATCAGGTTCTTTTTTTACGTTGGCTAATTTTCTAAAATCTTGAATATCGGTTACAATTGATTGATATACTGTGGTTTTAGTAGTTGATACTTCTAATTGTAAACAATCATTTAGCGACTGAATTGTTTCTAAATTCAAATCCATCAAAAACGTATATTTCTTTTCAAATAACGGACGCAATTCATCTTCATAGTATTCAAAATAAGGCGAAGTCCGATACGCAGATTCTAACGATTTCCAATGCAAACGTTGCCAAGGAGTTTCGTTAGCTAATTGAATGTCTTTATATTTTTGATTTTTTTCTTCTTTAAGATGTCGCACAGGAACATTAAACATCAGTTTTCCATTCGCTCCATAGATATACGTTCGACTTCGATAGGTTTGCTTTTGGAAATTATCTTCCATTTCAAATACTAAACCATCAGATTTTGCCAACACTACATAGTGCGCAATTGTAGGGAAATATGTTGGATGGATAATTGTAGGCACTGTTTTTTTTTTTGGTTTATGAGTTTATAAGTTGAAAAGTTTATCAGAGTAAATTTCAGATTTAGAGTAAACAAAAAATATCGATTCATACCCAAGTACCTCATCTCGACCGCGCTCGAAGTGACAAACACGAACCGACAACTGACAACTGAAAACCGACAACTGAAAACTGAAAACTGAAAACTATTTCCCAGCCGCTTTCTTCTTCTTTCTAAAGTAATTAAATACAAACCAACCTGATAGTAAAATTACGAAATAGATAAAATATGAAACAGGTTTTCCTTCGCCACTTACGGTTGTAAACATTCGGTTCCAACGTATTTTATTGAAGATTCCATTTCCTTTTGTATCCCAACTAAACCAAACAAAAACGGGCTTTCCTAAAACGTGATCAAATGGAACAAATCCCCAACTTCTAGAATCTTGCGAATTTCCCCTGTTGTCTCCCATCATCCAATAATAATCTTGATTGAATGTATAGGAAGTAATTACGTTTCCGTCAATCATAATTTGATCGTCTTTTACTGTCAAATTATTTCCTTCGTATTCAGAAATTGCTCGTTTGTATAATGGTAAGTTTTCCTTTGTTAATTGTACTGTTGATCCTTTTGCAGGAATTGTAATGGGTCCAAAATGGCTATTGTTCCATTTGTAATTATCTGAATGTGGAAAGACTTTGTCCCTAGTAACAACACCTTTTTGCTCAAGAAATTTTTCAATACTAAGTACATTAGGATGATTTTTTAATTCTTCCGCTGTCGCTTCTGTTAACGCATAAAAGAAGTATTGATTTTTTTCGCCAGTTGTTCCAAAACCATCTGTAATGTCATAACGATCATGCATATATTGAGGATTAAAACCTCCTCCTTTAGTAGATACTTTATAGTTAAACTGCAATTTCGCACGTTCAGGCAATACATTTTGTTTTCCGTTTGTAAATACAAATCCGTCTCGCACTTCTAATTCATCACCTGGTAAACCAACACAACGTTTAACGTAGTTTGAGCGTTTGTCTAACGGTTTATACATTGTAGGACTACTACCAACTTCAATAACTGATAATGTATCTGCTGGCCAATTGAATACAACAATATCATTTCGCTCAATTCCTTCAAACCCTGGAAATCTAAAATATGGTAATTGTGGTTCTTTTAAGTACGATTTCATTCCTGTAAAAGGAATTGCGTCATGAACCATTGGCAAAGCCACCGAAGTCATTGGTGTTCTTGCGCCGTAATGTATTTTACTTACGAATAAGAAATCGCCCACTAACAATGTTTTTTCTAACGAAGACGACGGAATTACAAACGGTTGCATTACATACGTATGTACCAATGTTGCCGCTACAACTGCAAATAATATAGAAGCAATCCACTCGCCTGCTGGCGTTCTTGGTTGCAAGCTTCTATCATACACATATTCAACATCTAACATATAGTTTACGTAGTAAATGTAGAATCCTAATGTTACAACAACTAAAATTGTTTCCATACGATCTGTACGTCCAAAACTACGAATGGTTTCTACCCAAATTACTGGAAAAACAATTAGGTTTATGATTGGAATGAATAGTAAAATTACCCAATACCATTCTTTTGGTCGGTTGATAATTTTCATCAAAATCACTGCATTATATATAGGAATAGCAGCTTCCCAAGCTTTTCTACCAGCTTTTACATAGAGTTTCCAAGTTCCTAAAAAGTGAATTACTTGAACGATTAAGAAAAATAGTAAAAATGATTGCGTAAACGTCATTGGTTGTTATTTTTTGTTTCAGTAGTGCATATATACTGAATGTTCTTGATTATTTGCAAATATATAGGTTGAAATAGTATATCCTTTGTATTTATTATATGTTTAACACGTTTTTCATAGTGAACACGCCTACTCTATTTTGAATCCACTCGGCAGCGACAACTGCGCCTAAAGCAAAGCCTTGACGATTATGCGCTTCATGTTTTATAGAAATGCTATCAACGGAAGATGTATATGTAATTTCATGTGTTCCAGGAACTTCTGGAATTCGTTTGACAACAATTGGAATTTCTGTAGCGTTTGCTGCTTCATCAAGTTTCCAAGCGTTGTAATTTGTTTGTTGAATAACTCCTTCTGCCAAAGTAATAGCAGTTCCGCTTGGAGCATCTAGTTTTTTGGTATGATGAATTTCTTCGATAGAAACCTTATAATCTTCTAATTGAGACATCATTTTTGCCAAATAGTTATTCATCTCAAAGAAAATATTTACACCTAAACTAAAGTTTGAAGCATAAATGAAAGCTCCTTTTTCAGCTTCACACATGTTAACAACTTCATCGTATTTTTCCAGCCAACCTGTCGTTCCTGAAATTACAGGAATTTGGTGTTTGATGCAATGCGAAATATTCTGAAAAGCAGCAGACGGAATGCTGAAATCGATTGCCACATCTACAGTAGTGAAATTATACGAAGAAATATCACCTTCTATTTTATGAACAATTGTGTGTCCTCTTTGTATAGCTACTTTTTCAATTTCTTTCCCCATTCTACCATAACCGAGCAATGCAATATTCATACGTTGTTGTTTTTTATGCAGTATAAAGAAGCTAAAATTTAAAATTGAGCGTGACTCCTAAGTTTCGATTGAAATCAATTTCATTCTGATCAAGATATGGATGTACTGAAAGATCGTCACTTACGTTGAATTGCAATAAATGCGCGTCAACATTGGCGTCAACAATATTTAACACATAGGCAACAACCGTTAAAAGCAACGATAAATCACGATTTTTTTGATAGAACTCTTGTGCATCAATTAATGCGTCATTATCGGCAACAATTCCTTGAAATTCATCATCGGTAAAACCTGCCAAACGTCGTTTATATGCACTTCTATATTGATTGTATTTTTTATTATTGTCTATATAAAAATAAATTCCCGTTCCTAACGCGGCGTACACAATTGGAATTTTCCAGTACTTTTTGTTGTACGCTTGTCCCAATCCTGGCAAAATAGCTGAATAAAAAGCCGCTTTTGATGGCGACAACGGATCAATTACTTTCTTTTCATCTACAACTGTAGCATTTTCTACCTTTAAGACAGATTCCTCTTTCGTTGTTTCTTCCGTATCTTTCTTTTCTGTATCATCTTGCGACCACGATAATTGGCATGCAAAACACAAGAAGCATAACGCTAAAATGATTCTATTTCCCACTTTTTAGTAATTTTTTAATTCGAGCAAAATCTTCTTCCGAATGAAAAGGAATGCTAATTTTCCCTTTTCCATTTTTGCTAACTTTCACATCTACTTTATGTCCAAAGTATTCAGAAAAATCACGAATTCCTTTTTTGATATACTTCGGATTTTCCGCTGTTTCAGTTTTTGGAGCTTCTATAGTTTTATCTTTCTTGTAATTCTTTACCAATTCTTCGGTTTCACGAACAGATAAGGATTTGGTCAGAATCATTTCATAAATTTCCAATTGATCGTTGGTGTTTTCAATATTTACCAACGTACGTCCGTGTCCCATACTTAAGAAACCGTCGCGCATTCCTGTTTGAATGATTGGATCTAGTTTTAATAAACGCAAGTAGTTTGCAATTGTTGAACGTTTTTTTCCAACACGCTGACTCATTTGTTCTTGCGTTAAGCTAATTTCGTCAATTAATCGTTGGTAGGATAATGCAATTTCGATTGGATCTAAATCGGAACGCTGAATGTTTTCTACCAATGCCATTTCCAACGATTCTTGATCGTTTGCAATACGCACATACGCAGGAATTGTTTCGAGTCCAATTAATTTAGAAGCTCTAAAACGACGTTCTCCAGAAACTAATTGATAACTTTCAAAACCTAATTTACGCACTGTAATCGGCTGAATCACACCTAGTTCTTTGATAGAAGAAGCTAATTCGCGAAGTGTTTCTTCATTAAAATTTGTTCGTGGTTGAAACGGATTTACTTCAATCGTATCAATTGCGAGTTCTACAATATTTCCTACTACTTTATCTGCATTCTTGTCTGAAACTGATTTAATATCGTTTTCAGGATCTTTCAATAAGGCTGATAATCCTCTTCCTAATGCTTGTTTTTTTGTTGCCTTCGCCATAAATCTTTTTGCCTCTATTTATTTTTCTTAATCACTTCGTGTGCTAAACTTAAATAATTTGCCGCGCCTTTACTTGCTGCATCATAATTAATGATACTTTCTCCATAACTTGGTGCTTCGCTCAATCGTACATTTCGTTGAATAATGGTTGTAAAAACCATCTCGTTGAAATGTTTTTGTACTTCTTCTACGACTTGGTTTGATAAACGCAAACGAGAATCGTACATTGTTAATAACAATCCTTCAATGTCTAAATCGGGATTGTGTATTTTTTGAACACTTTTAATCGTGTTTAATAATTTTCCTAAACCTTCTAATGCAAAATATTCACATTGAATCGGGATCATTACCGAATCTGCGGCTGTTAATGCATTTAAGGTTAATAATCCTAACGATGGCGCGCAATCAATCAATATATAATCGTATTGATCTTTGATTGGAGCCAAGGCTTTTTTCAACATATATTCACGCTGATCTTTATCAACTAATTCTATTTCAATAGCAACCAAATCAATATGTGAAGGAATAACACTTAAGTTTGGTGAGCTCGTTTTTATTACTACTTCAGCCGCGCTTGCCGTATGTTCTAATACTTGATACGTGCCTTTTTCAACGTTTTCCACATCAATTCCCAACCCAGAAGTTGCGTTTGCTTGTGGATCTGCATCAATTAGTAATACCTTCTTTTCAAGTACGCCTAAGGATGCGGCTAAGTTTATAGATGTTGTCGTTTTTCCAACGCCACCTTTTTGATTTGCGATAGCAATTATTTTGCCCATGTTTGGTTTGAGGATTTTAAGCGATAAAAATACAATTATTATTGAGTTAATGAAATGAAAATTATCAACAACTATGATAATCTTTCGTTAAAACTAGAAACAAAAAAACCGCTTAGAAAAGTCTAAGCGGTTTTAATACGTGCTATGATTCTATTTTTCAGGATTATGGATTCCCAAAATATACCCTTTTGTCAAGTATTTTTTAGCAACATTTTGAATGTCTGAAGCTGTCAATTCATTTACTACTTTTTCATCATCTAGAACACGATTTACATCGCGATTCATGTAATCTGAATTTTTTAGATATCCTAACCAGAATCTGTTCTTTTTGATACTTTCTTTGTATTCTAAAAGCTGTGCTTCTTTTATTTTTGATACATCTTTTTCACTCGGTCCATTGTCAATTATTTTTTGCAATTCAGCCAAAGCTGCAGTTTTTAATTTATCTACATTTTCGGGTCCACAAGGAAAAGAAATACTAAAGTTATACCATCCGTATGGAAAACTTCGAATACTTCCTCTAGCTCCAGCACCATAAACGCCACCTTCTTCTTCTCGGAGTTTTTCAATAAGTTTGATGCTCAATATTTCTCCAAGCGCTTTCATCGCCTTTGCTTCTTCTCTATTATATTCTGCTTCACCTTGAAACATAATACGAACCGCGCTTTTTGGATCTTGTCCTTTTTCTACAATTTTTGAATGAGATCCTGTTAAAGGTCTAAATGAACTTACGTTGTATTTTTCGTTTGAATTTTTTCCTTCTAATGAACCTAAATATTTTTCTGCATAATCTACAAGCACTTTTTCGTCTACGTTTCCGACAAAGTAAAAGTTGAAATCGCTAATGTCAGCAAATCGTTCTTGATATTTTTCATACGCCAACGAATAATCACTTGCGTCCATACTTTCTCCTGTTGGAAATCCTAAGTATCGAGGATTTTTTCCGTTGGTAAATTTCCCCATTTCGTTTTGAAAGTAGAATTGTGGATTTGCCAACATATTTGTTAAGAACCCTTTTTGCTTGTTTACATAAGACATATACGCCTTTTCATCTTTGTTTAATTTGGTAAAGTATAAGTGCGTCATTTGAAACAATTCTTCCAAGTCTTTTGGTGTTGTTGCTCCGCTTAAACCTTCACTGTAGGTTCCAATATAAGGACGCACTCGAACTATTTTTCCTGACATCATTTTTCCAAGATCAACTTTAGAGAATCCGTTTACGCCAGCTTCCGCAAGTCCGCCACCTGCAAACCCAATTGTTTTATATTCTTCATCACTATATAAAGAACTTCCTCCATAACTAAAGGCTTCAAAAAGAATTTCATCGTTTTTAAAGTCTGTTTTCTTGTAGGTTATTGTTGCGCCGTTTGTTAATTTTATGGTAGTTACGTCTAGTTTTTCATTTTTAGAAATGTTAGTAACACTTCCTTTAGGCGGCAAATTCGTTAGTAAAGAAGTCGCTACAGCTTTGTCTTCATAAGGTGTTATTTTTTTGTTTTTTACGTCTTCCAGCGTTTGTTTTACTTGTGCTTCGGTTACTTTAGTCATTCCTTCTTTTTCAGGACCTGTAAGCACGATTACTCTATTTGTATCTCGTAAATAGTTGGTAATTACATTGTTTATTTCACTTAACTGAATTGTTGGCAATACGCTTTTGTAGAAATTATATTCCCATTCAATACCTGGCATCGCTTCACCTTCCAAGAAGTTTCTAACATATTCGCCTACAATTCTATTGGATTCTGTTTTGTCTTTATCCTTAAATGCTTTTTCTAGTCGTGCAGTAATATTCTTTTTTGCTCTTTCAAATTCGCCACTTCCAAAACCAAATTTCTTTGCTCTTTCATTTTCTTCTAGTAATACTGCTAACGCTTCTAATTGTTTGTCTGGAGCTGTCATTGCAAAAGATTGATATGCTTCTTTCGTTCTTGCCCAAGTTCCTCCATGAAAACTATATCCGTATACAAATGGCGGATTTTCAGATTCTTTTAGTTCATCTAATCTGTTGTTTATCATCTGAGTGAATAATCCTTTAATCACAGAAGTTCTATATTCTTTTACAGTCGCATCTTTTTTAGGTTTCCCTAAATCTTTAAATAGAACTTGTACTTGTGCAAATGAAGCTTCTTTGTCAGTTTCAATTGCTATTAATGTTTCCTCATGATTTTCTACATCAAAAGTATTTCTAGGTTTTGGGTTTGTTGCTGCAGGAATTTTTCCAAAATGTGATTTTATTTTTTCCTCCAATATGGCAACATCTACATCTCCAACTGCAATAACAGCCATTAAATCTGGTCTGTACCAATCTTTGTAATATCTTCTTAAACTTTCATATTCAAAATTTTCTAAAACTTCTTTCGTTCCAATTGGCAAACGCTTTGCGTATTTAGAACCGTACATAATTTTAGGCAAATATCTTTGTAACATGCGTTCGCTTGCTCCTTTTCCCAAACGATATTCTTCGAGTACAACACCTCTTTCGTTATCAATTTCTTCATCTGTTAACAATGCATTGTGCGCCCAATCTTCAATAATTTGAAATCCTTTTTCAAGTTTTTCTGGATCATCACTTGGAATTGGTAAAATATAAACGGTTTCATCAAACGAAGTATACGCATTCAAATGCGCTCCAAATTTTACTCCGATACTTTGTAAATAATCTACAAGCTCATTTTTTTTGAAGTTTTTCGTTCCGTTAAAATTCATATGCTCCATAAAATGCGCCAATCCGAGTTGGTCTTCATCTTCTAAAATAGAACCTGCATTTACAACCAAACGCAATTCTACTTTATTTTCTGGTTTTCCGTTGTTTCTAATATAGTATGTGAGTCCATTAGATAACTTCCCCATTTTCACATTAGGATCAACGGGTATTTTTGCTGAATCTTCATTTGTTCCTAGAATCTCTTTTTGATCACTTTTCTTGGATTGAGCAGTTGCTTTTTCGGAGCTTCCTAAACTCATAATGACTACTAACCCTAAGAGGTATATGTATTTTTTCATAATAAAATAATTTGGTTTTTAGTATATTTGGAATAAAAATACTACAAAATGAAGCGTTTCAAAAGAAAAAAGAGACTTTAACATTAAATTAATAATTGATTCGTCGTGAATCTTTTCGCTTTCTTTTTAGATAAAAGCAAACTGATTCAAGTTTGAGTAGTGTCTCAAAAAAGAGGTTTCCAAGTTAAAAAATCATAAATTATAAACTTTGCATGCAAAAAAGATTATTTTTGATCGATAATTTAGCAGCTGTGTACGCACAAAACTATCGAACTTACCACAATTGTTATTTCTAGCGAATGCTTTTATGAAAAAACTATTCATCTTATTTTTTTTAACTCAAGTTGCGTTTTCGCAAACACAAAATCCTGTAAATAAAAAAACGGTGATTAAAATTGTGTATGGTGGTAATTTGAAAGTGAATGAAGACAAATATCCTGGCGCAAAAATATTTTCCAAAACGAAAACTGGACAAGTCCGATTTGAACACGAAGGAATGGATTTATGGTGTGACAGAGCGGTTTTGTTTCAAGATACGAATTGGGTAAAAGCCTATGGAAATGTATTCATTCAACAAGGAGATTCTGTCGAAATGTCTAGCGAATACATTGAATATGATGGCGATACAAAACGCGCTATTTCCAAACGAAATGTGCGTTTGAAAAATACAGATATGACGTTGTCTACAGACACGTTATACTTTGACAGAAACAAGCAAGAAGCCTATTTTAATACAGGTGGCATTGTAAAAGATAGCGCAACCGTTTTAAAAAGTATTGAAGGACGTTATTTTATGGAAAAAAATAAATATCAGTTCTTAAAAGAAGTAAATATTACGAATCCAGAATACACGGTAAACTCTGCGCAATTGGATTATTATACCGATTCCAAACATGCGTATATGTATGGACCATCAACTATAAAAGGAGATGAATATACCATTTATTGCGAACGTGGATTTTACAATACAGTCACGGAAAAAGGCTATTTTATTAAAAAATCACGGATTGATTATGACAATAGAATCATAAATGGTGATAGTTTATATTTTGAAAAAAACAACGAATTTGCTTCCGCAACTAACAATATAAAAATTACGGACACCATTAATAAAATGATTCTAAAAGGTCATTATGGCGAAGTGTACAAAGCGAAAGATTCTGCCTTTATTACCAAACGCGCTGTTGCGATTAGTTTGGTAGAAACAGATTCGATGTACATTCACGGAGATCGATTGTTAGTCACTGGTCCAGCGGAAAACAGAGTGATTCGTGCGTATAAAAATGTGAAGTTTTTCAAAACAGATATGAGCGGAAAATGTGATTCTTTGTTTGCCGATAATAAATCGGGAATCACCAAAATGCTGAACAATCCAATTCTGTGGAATGGCGAAAGTCAAATGACAGGCGACACAATTTTCTTGATTTCTAATGTGAAAACTGAAAAATTAGACTCTTTAAAAGTAATCAACAATGCTTTTATTGTGAATAAAGATACGCTTGGCGAAGGTTACAATCAGGTTAAAGGATTGAACTTATATGGAAAGTTTGAAGAAAACAAACTGCGAGAAGTTGATGTCGTAAAAAACACGGAAGTTGTCTATTATATGTACAATGATGAAAATGAATTTATTGGAATCAATAAAACCATTTGTAGCGCAATTAATCTGACTTTAAACGAGAGTCAAATAGAAGATATTACCTTTTTCACACGACCAGATGGCGTCATTTATCCTGATAAAGATTTACCAAAAAATGCCCGAAAACTACGTGGTTTTGTTTGGCGTGGCGATGAACGTATGTTTTCCAAAGAGGATATTTTTGATGAAGATGATAATAATTTAGTCTTACCAGTAATCCGCGGAGTGAACAATGCAATGGATCCTTTGGAAGAAAAACGAGATTCTGATGAAAAAGCTTTAAAACCTACTGTAAAAGCTGTTCCTCCAGAGAAGAAAAAGGAGAAAGTCTACGAGAAGAAGAAACTTGTTGCGCAACCGAAGGTGAAAAAGGAATAGGGTTTTTAGGTCTTAGGAATTTGGGTTTTGGGTTGTTGGGTATTGGGAAACAAGTTTGAGAAACTTCTCAAATGAAAAATCGATGTTCGTTATTCTTTTTCGAATAGATTTCTTAAACCTTTAAACACAAAAAAGAGAATGACTTTTGTAGATATCATCCTCTTTTTATAACCAACCAAAACTTTATATTCTTATTATTTGCTAATTCATTTCTTAATTACATTACAAAGATGCAACAGAATTGGCAATTACGTCTTACACAATTTCAAGATTCCCTTACAAAATTATCACTTTGTATATTTAACCTGAGTTCGATATAAAAATTCAGAGTGTTTTTTGTCTTTTCCGCAGTATAGCAGGGATTTTTCGTTAAGAATTTTCGAATCCTTGGAGAAAATTTAGAAAAATTCATGCGGTTTTAGTTTTTCCTTAAAAGAAAAACTAAAAATACCTCTGGAAAAGCGCACTTTCTTTTGTTTCTTTTCTTTGTGCGAACAAAGAAAACGAAAATAAAAAAAAATGAAAATCAAATACTTAGCACTTATTTTTAAAATATGTTCAAAATTTTACTTAAGTAAAACTATGTCGAACTCACGTTATTTAATGTTTAATTTTTCAATCAAAAACCCACCAATTAACTTCGTATCTTTGCAAACAATTTCTATGAAAAAAGATTTTTTAAAATACCAAGCACAAACAACGCCGCATCCGCTCGCAATGGAAGTTTCGCATGCGGAAGGAAGTTACATCTATGATACAAATAACAAAGAATATTTAGATTTTGTAGCTGGTGTTTCTGCATGTAGTTTAGGACACAGACATCCAAGAGTTGTCAATGCGATTAAAAAGCAATTAGATTCCTATTTGCATGTCATGGTTTATGGAGAATATGTGCAAAAATCAGCAGTGGAATTGACAAAATTGTTAGCTTCTCTATTGCCAAATCCGTTAGAAAAAACATACCTAACAAACTCAGGAACAGAAGCTATTGAAGGTGCTTTAAAATTAGCAAAACGCTACACAGGACGTTCGGAATTAATTGCTGCAAACAATGCGTATCACGGAAATACACATGGCGCATTGAGCGTAATGGGTTTTGAAGAACGCAAACAAGCTTTCAGACCATTATTGCCCGATGTCCATTTTATTCAGTTCAATAATGAAGAAGATTTAGAGAAAATTACAACGAAAACGGCTGGCGTTATTTTAGAAACTATTCAAGGTGGCGCAGGTTTTATTGTTCCAACAAATAATTATTTAAAAAAAGTAAAACAACGTTGTGTAGAAGTCGGCGCATTGTTGATTTTAGACGAAATACAACCCGGATTTGGTCGCACAGGAAAACTATTTGGCTTTCAACACTATGATGTTATACCAGATGTTTTAGTAATGGGAAAAGGAATGGGCGGCGGAATGCCTGTTGGAGCATTTACAGCTTCCGCAGAAATAATGGACACGTTACAAGAGCAACCAAAACTAGGACATATAACAACGTTTGGCGGTCATCCAGTAATTGCAGCAGCAAGTTTGGCAACATTAAAAGAAATTACAGAAAGTACTTTAATGGCTCAAACAGTACTAAAAGAAGAATTATTCCGAGAATTATTACAACACAAATACATTGAAGAAATTCGCGGAAAAGGATTAATGTTGTCGCTAATTGTGAAAAATGCAGCTGTTGCGAATCAAATAATATTAGGTTGTTTGGAAGAAGGTTTGATCCTTTTTTGGCTATTATTTGAGCCAAAAGCCGTGCGAATTACGCCACCATTAACGATTTCAAAAGATGAAATTAAGCAAGGTTGCGCCGTTATTATGAAAGTTTTACGAACCATAAAAGACTAAATAAAACCAAAATTCGTTATAAATAGTCATCAAAACAACCGAAAAATAGAACAAACCGCTAAAAATCAATTAATTGTCTCACAGGCAATAATTAACACTTGTTGATTACTTTGTTGAAAACAATTGGCTTCAAACCCAAAAAACAACACTTGCATCAACTACTTTTAATATTATAGAAATCTAAAAACGCGTATTGCTTATGCTATTTAGCTCTAATGAAGATCAAAATTTAGCGCTTTCGAAGTTTGAATCGATGTTGAAGACAAACAATGTTTTGTTTTTTGACTCTTCTGAATTTGAAGATATCATTCATCATTACTTAGATTCAGGGAAAGTTGCCTTAGCCAAAAAAGCTATAAAAATAAGTTTAGAACAACATCCGAGTTCTGTGAATTTAAAACTCATGGAAATCGAATTGATGGTGTATGAAAACAAACTAAATGAAGCCGAAAAATTACTAGACAAACTCTATGTTTTAGAGACGAATAATGCTGAAGTCTATATTCAGAAAGCAAATATCTATTCCAAAAGAGATCAACATTACAAAGCCATTGAGTTATTAAAAATGGCGTTGGAATTCACAGATGATATGGCAGATGTCAACTCATTAATTGGAATGGAATATTTATTTATTGAAGATTTTAAAGAAGCAAAACATCACTTTTTAAAGTGTATTGAGTTTGATATGGACGATTATTCTTCCTTATACAACGCGATTTATTGTTTTGAGTTTTTAGAAGATATTGACGGCGCTATTGAATACTTAAACAGTTACATAGACAAAAATCCGTATTCGGAAGTTGCTTGGCATCAATTAGGAAAACAATATTACACCAAAAAATTATTTATAGAAGCATTAGCCGCTTTTGACTTTGCTATTATTGCTGACGATCGTTTTATTGGTGCATATCTTGAAAAAGGAAAAGTACTCGAAAAACTAGGCGAATACGAAGAAGCAATTCACAACTATCAAATAACGTTAGATTTAGACGATCCAACTTCGTTTGCATTCTTACGCATTGGAAAATGTTATGAAAAGCTAGGCAAAAAAGACTTAGCAGTAAAATTCTACTACAAAACGGTTCATGAAGATCCGTTATTAGATAAAGGTTGGACAGCAATTACAGACTATTATATAAAGGAAGAAAACTATCAAAAAGCGTTGCATTACATCAATAAAGCGATTAATATTGATACTGAAAATGTTTCATATTGGAGACGAAGTGCAGAAATTCACAGAGCATTGCAACTCTATGAAGAAGCAGATATTGCCTATCAAAAAACGGTCGAATTAGGAAACTATGAACTGTCTACTTGGATTGCTTGGGCAGATATTTTAAAGCTTCTAGGCGAATACAGCAATGGCGTTCATGTACTTTTGCAAGCGTTGGAATTTTTTCCAGATCATTCAAAAATTGAATACCGATTGGCAGGAATCTATTTCACGCTAGGCGAACAAACAAAAGGAACGTTTCATCTAAAAAATGCATTGCGAAACAACTTTACACAACACTTGCAATTTGAAAAACTTTTTCCAAGTATTTTTATGCGTGTTTCGGTCAAAAATATTATTTCAGAATTTAAAAAACCGTCCACATAAAATTCCATACTTTTGCGTGTAGTATTCATAATTACTTATGAATGAAATTAAACTAATAACTAGCTACACATGAATAGAAGTCTATTCGATTATTTAATAATTACATTCAAAGGTTTAGCAATGGGCGCAGCCGATGTTGTGCCTGGCGTTTCTGGTGGAACAATCGCTTTTATTTCTGGAATTTATGAAGAATTGATCACTTCGATCAACAATGTAAATTTGAGTCTTTTCAAAACCTTACGAAAAGACGGAATTAAAGCTGCTTGGACACAACTCAACGGAAACTTTCTGCTTGCCTTAATGATCGGAATCGGAATCAGTATACTTTCGTTGGCAAAACTCATAAAAACCTTACTAAACACGGAACCTATATTATTATGGGCGTTTTTCTTCGGTTTGGTCATTGCAAGTATTCTATTCATCGGAAAACAAATAGAAAGCTGGAACTGGAAAACTATTCTAGGTTTTACGCTTGGCGCGATTGTAGCCTACTACATTACAACATTACCAGGTGGCGAAGAAAGTGTAAATTCGTCATGGTTTATATTCGTTGCTGGCGCATTGGCAATTTGCGCCATGATTCTTCCTGGAATTTCAGGTGCATTTATCTTAGTACTTTTAGGTGCATACGAACCAGTTTTGAATGCAATTGACGAGCGAGATTTTAAAACCATTGCCATTTTTGCAGTTGGAGCAATTATTGGTTTACTATCATTTTCAAAAATCTTAAAATGGTTATTCAACAACTATAAAAACCTGACATTAGCCATTTTAACAGGCTTCATATTAGGTTCTTTAAATAAGATTTGGCCTTGGAAAATAATCACCGGAACACGAGTTGATTCGCATGGAGAAGAAGTAAATGTGTACGGAAAAAGCATCTTACCAAATACGTTTGAAACTGTAAATAACTTAGATCCAAAACTTCTTTTCGCAATTGTGTTGATGGTTATCGGATTTCTGACTATTTTTATGATGGAAAAATTCGCAACGCGAAAAAATAAAAATCATGAATGATTAACACGAACAAAAGCAAGCAAAACACGCGAACGCTCAAAGATAAAATCTTACTTATCGTCAAAGGTTTGGCTATGGGCGCAGCGAACAAAGTTCCTGGTGTTTCTGGCGGAATCGTAGCATTTGTTGCTGGTTTTTACGAAGAATTTATCTTCTCGTTGCAACGCGTTAATGGAAAAGCGTTCAAACTACTTTTTAACGGACGATTTAAAGGTTTCTATCAATACATAAACGGACGGTTTTTAAGTTTATTGATTCTGGGAATGTTAATCAGTTACTTTAGTGTTTCCAAAATCCTTGATTATTTCATTCAGCATTACGAACTCTATGTTTGGTCTGCTTTTTTTGGGATGATTCTCGGTTCTATTTATTACATCGCAAAAGATTTTAACCACTGGAATCGAACTACAATCCTAAGTTTGCTGATTGGAATTTCTGTTGGAATTGCCATTAGTTTGATGAATCCTGCAATGAAAAATGATCATTTAGGTTTTGTCTTTTTATGTGGAATTATCAGTGTTTCAGGAATGACATTGCCTGGACTTTCTGGTTCGTTTATCTTAATATTACTCGGAAACTATGTATTATTATTGGTCGATTCTGTAAATGCATTATATGACACAATTTCAGATATAGTTCGTGGCGATTTTTCTTTTACTAGCGATTCTCAACGCATTATCGATTTAAAGATTTTAGCAGTATTTACTGCAGGTTCTGCTGTCGGATTGGTTACATTATCGCACCTTTTAAGTTATGTCTTAAAACATTACAAAAATATCACAACGGCAATAATTATTGGATTTATTTCTGGTTCACTTGGCGTAGTTTGGCCTTGGAAAGAAACCATTTACAAAGTAAACGAAGCTGGCGTCTATTTGCAAGATTCAAACGGAAAGCAAATTATTCAAAATTACAAACGACTCATTCCTGATATTTCTGCAAGCGAAACGTGGATTGCTGTATTTTTTATTGGCATCGGAATTTCAGTAGTGTTAGCTATAGATTGGTATGGAAAACGAACAAAAAATGTCTAAATCACTATTCGGATTGCTCGGAAAACATATCTCCTACTCGTTTTCAAAAGGATATTTCACGAAGAAATTTAAAGTGCTAAAACTAGCTAATTATTCATATGTAAATTTTGATATTCCATCTATTGAAGATTTTCCTAAGATTTTTGAAAAAAACACCACAATCAAAGGAATGAATGTAACAATTCCGTACAAAGAAACGGTAATTCCGTACTTAGATGATTTACACAAAAAAGCAAAAAAAATTGGTGCTGTAAATACGATTAAAATTCAAAAAGATGGAAGTCTAAAAGGATACAATACAGATTGTTACGGATTCGAAAAATCAATCAAACCACATCTTAAAAGGCATCATAAAAAAGCATTAATTTTAGGAACTGGCGGCGCATCAAAAGCGATTGCATTTGTGTTTGAAGAATTGAATATTTCGTATAAATATGTTTCTCGGAAACCGAAAAATAATCAATCCATATCCTATCAAGATTTAAGCGAAAAAATCATGAAATCACATTCAATAATTGTGAATTGTACGCCTTTAGGTACGTTTCCAAAAATTGAAGATTGCCCAGATATTCCGTATAAATATGTTTCTAAAGACTTTTTATTGTTCGATTTAATCTACAATCCGTCCGAAACTACCTTTCTGAAACTCGGACGCTTACAAGGCGCTCAAATTGTAAATGGTTCCAAAATGTTAGAATTTCAAGCAGAAAAAGCTTGGAAAATATGGAATTCTTAATAAACCCACCTTTTTTACGCCGATTATGGAGGTTTCTCATCTGTAAAACTTTGTCGTTTTGTTAGTTGTTAGTATATTCGAGTTTTAAAGCTAGAAAAAGAAACGAAACGAACCCAAACATTTTTATGATGTTAGAAGAAAAAGATGATAACCTGCAAAACGCAGAAGGAAATTTAGAATCACAATCAACCAATGAAGTTGAAGCTACTGAAGCTAAAAATGAAGTTGAAAACACTGAAAGTGAAGAAGTTGTAGAAACTGAAAATGAAGTTGAAGCGGAAATTGAAGCTACCGAAGATGAAACTGCTGAAGTTAAAAGCGAGAATGAAGTTGAAACTACTGAAAATGAAACGATTGTAGAAACTGCTGAAGTTGAAAGTGAGAATGAAGTTGAAGCTGAAAACACTGAAAATGAAACTGTTGTAGAAACTGCTGAAGTTGAAAGTGAACAAGTTGCAGATGAATCAGAGCAAACGATAGAGGAACATCAAGAAGCTGTGAAGCAAGTCAGTGAAAGCGTTGCCGAAGATTCGGAAGATGAAAGTGCTAATAAACGCCACGAAATTCCTGTGCTAGAATATGATACTATGACTATGGAAGCATTGGTTGTAGAATTGGAAAAATTGGTGCAAAACGAGAAGGTTCAAGCAATAAAAGATCATGTTGATGGAATTAAATCTGAATTCAATCAAAAATTCAACGAAGTTTTAGAACAAAGTAAAGAAGACTTTTTAGCGGAAGGCGGTAATATTATTGACTTCCATTTTTCATTGCCAATTAAAGGAAAATTTAACGTCGCGTACAATGCATATCGCAGCAAACGCACAGATTATTATAAGAGTTTAGAGAAAGATTTACATGCCAATTTAGCAAGACGTTTAGCACTAATTGAAGAATTGAAAGGTTTGTTGAATGTGGAAGAAAACATCAACACAACGTATAAACAATTTAAGAAAATTCAAGAAGAATGGCGTACTGCGGGTTCTATTCCGAAAACGCAATACAATAATGTTTGGCGAACGTATCATCATCATGTAGAACGTTTTTACGACTTTTTACACTTGAATAGAGATCTTCGCGATTTAGATTTTAAACATAATTATACTGAAAAACAAAAAATTGTAGCACGTGCTGAAGAATTAGCGCAGGAAAATGATGTGATTCACGCATTCCGCGAATTGCAAAATTTACACAGACTTTGGAAAGAAGATATTGGTCCTGTTGCAAAAGAATTACGTGAAGACATTTGGAATAAATTCAGCGCAGCTACAAAGTCAATTCATGACAGGCGTCAAGATTATTTTAAAAATATTGATAAGGTTTACGAACAGAATTTAGTCGTAAAGGAAGAAATTATCGAGAAGATTAATGCTATTTCTACTGGAAGTTATACAGTTCACAATCAGTGGCAGAATAAGATTAAAGAGATTGAAAAGTTACGTGAAGAATTTTTCAAAGCAGGAAAAGTTCCGATTAAAGTTAACGAAGCAACTTGGTCAAAATTTAAGCATGCTGTTCGTGATTTTAATGCGAATAAAAATACGTTTTACAAGTCTTTAAAGAAAGAACAACAAGATAATTTAGCGAAGAAATTAGCGTTGATTGAGTTGGCAGAATCGTTGAAAGATAACGACGATTGGAATGATACGACGCCAAGAATGAAGAAAGTGCAAGCCGATTGGAAAAAGGTTGGACATGTGCCAAAGAAAATTTCTGACAAGGTTTGGAAGCAATTTAAAAATGCTTGTAATCACTATTTTGACAAGTTACACGCACAGAAAAACGAAGCTAATAAAGAGGAAGAAGAAGCTTTAGAGAAAAAGAAAGCGTTGTTAGAAGCAATGGAAACCCTAGAATTATCGGGCGATACGAAACAAGATATTGAAACGATTAAGGAAAAAATTGCCGAATGGAAATCCATTGGTCGTGTTCCGTTTAGCAAGAAAAATATTGATAATAAGTTCAATAAAGTTATTGACGGATTGTTCAAGAAATTGGATATTGACAAGCAAGAATCTGAGTTGATTAAGTATAGCAATCGATTAGATAATTTAGATGCAGAAAAGATTAATTCTGAGAAGATTTTTATTCGTAGAAAAACGGATGAGATTTCTGCCGAAATTCGTCAGTTGGAAAATAATTTACAGTTTTTCTCCAATTCGTCTTCTAACAGTCCAATGTTGAAAAAAGTACACCAAGATCTTGATAGACATAAGAAAGCGTTAGAAACTTGGAAAGGGAAATTGGATCAGTTGCGATCATTGTAGATTTCGCATTTCGCTCTGCTCGATGCTCAGTTATGAGTTATGAGTTATGAGTTATGAGTTATGAAATTATAGAATATTTTATATATACAAAAGCCGTTTAGTTAAAACTAAACGGCTTTTTTGATTTTTATTCCGAGTGCTGAGCGGAGTCGAAGTGCAGTTTCACACCAAATCATGGCTCACGGTTATGTGAAACCAAATCAAGTTTGGTTTGACGGAAACACTATTTTAAACACAGATCACAAACAAATAGACAAATGAACAAATGATTGAGCAAAGCGAAATCAACTCAAAACTGAAAACCGATAACCGACAACTGAAAACTACAACCTCTTAGCTTCTTCCCAGAAAACGTCCATTTCAGCAAGCGTCATATCTACGAGTTGTTTGTTTTGCGAAGCGGCTTTTTGTTCCAAGTATTGAAAACGCTTTATGAATTTCTTATTTGTGCGCTCTAATGCATTTTCAGGATCTATTTTGAGGAAACGTGCGTAATTAATCATCGAAAATAATACATCTCCAAATTCGGCTTCCATTGCTTCTTTGTCATTTTTTGCAACTTCTACTTTGAATTCTTCCAGTTCTTCTTCTAGTTTTTCCCAAACTTGTTCGGGTTTTTCCCAATCAAATCCTACGCCAGCAACTTTATCTTGAATTCGGTTTGCTTTTACCAATGCTGGTAAACTTTTTGGAACGCCTTGTAAAACCGATTTTTTTCCTTCTTTTAGTTTCAGATTTTCCCAATTCCGTTTCACTTCTTCTTCATCTTTTACCACAACATCACTGTAAATATGCGGATGACGATTGATGAGTTTTTCACAGATTCCGTTTGCAACATCTGCTATATCGAAATCGTTCGTTTCGCTTCCTATTTTTGCGTAGAATACGATGTGTAATAGTAAATCGCCGAGTTCTTGTTTGACTTCATTTAAGTCATTTTCCAGAATTGCGTCGCCTAACTCATACGTTTCTTCAATCGTTAAATGGCGTAAACTTTCGAGCGTTTGTTTTTTGTCCCACGGACATTGCGCGCGCAATTCGTCCATAATAGTTAACAAACGATCAAAGGCTTCTACTTGTGCTTTTCTGGAATTCATAAGGTTCGTTTAAGAATGACAAAATTACTGATTTTAATAAGAATCTTTATGTTTCATTCTATCAAAACTGACATTTACACTTTTGTTCAAATAAAACGGTATAGCTAAGAAAAGTGTTGTTTGTCAAAGTCTTATTGGGTACGATTTTTATTTTGGTTATTTTAGATGAAATTCTCACGTTATTTATGATTGAAAATATTATACCAAAAGAAACCATTGCCTATTATAATCGAAAATTTAAGATCGAAAAAGGATTTTTTAAAAATCTTTTCCTGCTTGTTAAAGACAATCCATCTAAACCGATAGATGAAATAGCTTCGACTTTTTTCAATGTGAATGTCATAAAAGTTGCTGAACTTGATGAAAAAAAAGTATATGGATTAATTTTCAATTCTCTGGAAAGAGTTTGCTATCATATTATCTGGTCTAACCAAGAATTATTCTCAAACATAAATTTTGCAAAACAAATCAATTGCACCAAACCACTACAAGAGGATTTAGAAAGGTTGGAAATAGAAATTGATTTTGATTTTTTTTATAATTACAAAAAAAATGAATTTATACAAAACTTTACAACTCTATTTCAAGAATGCATGATTACCATAGGAGTTGAAAAACTATTCGCTGGTAATTTAACATTCAATTTTGAAAGGCTTTTATATATCGCTATGATTAAGGAACGAAGTTCTAAAGATTATTACTATCAATCAATTGGGCAAGTTTATAAAAATGATCCTTTCAAAAACTTTACGCAACATAGAAAATCTCAAGAACTCTATTTACTGTACTTAACAAAGTTTTACACCTCAACAATCTTAGGCGATCAAAATGGTATGACATTAGCAAATTTATATGTCGCTCCAGATTTTTCCGTTTTTAAAGAATGTCTTACCAAAGAAGAGCAAAAAAACCGGTATCATAATGAACGAGTTTTTTGGAGTTTGGGAAACTATCGAAATGTGCACGACCTCATTTATGATTACACAGAAAATGAGATTCAAGATGAAAACACGCTTGAAAATGCTGCAGCCAATTGTTTGATGATTCTTGGATATCCTGGACAAGGAAAAACGTCTTTGTGTTACCGAACGTTGTATAATTTGATAGAAGAAAGAAGAAAGCTTGACACAAATTATTATCTTATTAAACTTCGTAATATTTCTGAGACTAAAGAATTAATCAATAATCCAATCAAGGTTATTTCTTCTTTTGTTGCTGATATTTTTGAAATAGAGTTTGAGCGCAAAGAAGAAAACCTTGTGATACTTGATGGTTTGGACGAATTGTATATGAAAGAAGGTTTAAATAGTAATGATATTGATGAATTTTGTAGAGAGTTGGGAAATGCTTCTACGCTTTTACCTAACACGAAATTCATTATCACTTCTCGGTACGGTTATGTAAATTTAGAGCGCTTGAAAAAGAACGAATTCATTGTTCTTTCGCTGAATGAGTTTGATGTTGAACGTCAGCAAGAATGGGTTGCAAAGTATCGCTTATTTCATCCAGATTCTAACTTAGATAGTAAACAATTGGAATACATCAACCAAAATATTGAACATGTTTCCGAGTTGATTCGCCAACCTATTTTGTTACATTTAATTTCTAAAGTAGAAATTGATTACGATGCACTTTCCAACAGGACAGATATTTACAATAAATTGTTTGATACTTTAATTGGACGAAAGTGGGAAAAGAAAGGACAGATTGATAATTTACTTGGACTTACTAAAACGAGTTTACGAAGATATATTAGAGATATTGCGCTTTCCATTTTTCAAGGTGATTACGAATATATTCGCAAAAAAGATTTGGAGGAATTACCAGCTACACAGAGTTTTTTAAATAAACTTGAAAAAGATAATTTAAGAGATTCTTTGAAAAGTATTATGATTTCCTTCTACTTTCAAGAAGTGAAACGAAAAAAAACAGATACTGTGGAAGAAGACAGTAGCAATTATGCCATTGAATTTTTACACAAATCTTTACAGGAATATTTAGTCGCTGAAAAGGTTTGGCATGGGTTTTTAGAATTAATTGATAAACGTGCCAACGGTGAATATTTTATTGATACTTGGCAAGATGCATTGGAACATATCAGCGACATTTTGAGTAGTAAAATTATATCAAAAGAAGTTACTGAATATTTGATTGAGTTGATTCAGAATGAAAAGGATATTAGACTCAAAAACGATTTAAAAGAACGTTTACAGCTATATTTTAATTCTTTTTTGAATGTAAATTTTCACGATTCGAATCGAAAAAAAAGTCCTCAAATTGAAAGCGCAATCAATACTTTTTATGGCTTTTGGACAATTTTTTCACATTTAGATATTGACAAAAATTATATTCCATCACAATATAAAGATACGTTTGTACAATTGTTAAAATGGTCACTTTCGCAACGGCATTTGTATTATAATTTGTCCTACCAAGATTTGAGTCATTCAAACCTGAAAGGTGTGAATTTTCATGAAGTTGATTTAAACCATACCGATTTATCATATTGCTCTTTACAAGGTGCATCATTTGAAAATGCATCTATCACTAAATCAAATTTTTATAGTTCTGAATTGCACAGAATTGACTTTTCGTATGCTATGATATATGATACAGACATTTCATATTGCACTTTGATCAACTGTAATCTTTCTAGTATTATTGTCGAAAAATGTGATTTCGCACATACAGATTTTTTAAAGTGTTTCTATTTAAGTGCGAGTTTTGAAAATTGCAATTTTACAGAAATTTCAAATATGAGTAAAGTAGATTTGTATTTGTGTGAAAAAATGATTGCTCCAAATAATTTAGATAAATTAATTAAAGATTCGCTTCCAGACGAAAAATTAACTAAGAATACATCAATTATTGGAAATGAATTATTCGAATGAAAATTTTTAGTTAAAATAAATTAATCAAAAAAAAATAGTAGAAAAGCTGAAACCGTTTTTTGGCACACTTTATGTCTACTCCTAAACCATATAAATACAGGATTTTAATAAAAATAATATTCAATTTCGTATTTTTGAAATCTTAAAACTAAAATAACAATGAAAAAAACACTAATCGCACTATGTATTCTATTCGTAGGATTCAATGTGCAAGCACAAGGGGCAGGAACTGAAGAAGACAAGGCGAAAGCTAAGAAAGTGATGGAAATGATGAGTAAAAAGGTTGACATCGATGTCGATGAAACACTTTTTACAGCTGTTACTCCAAATACGTATGTTTCTGAAAGTCCAAAAGCAGTGATCATGACAATGATGGTTCCTGAAACGTATGCAGCTTCTAAAGAGAAGATGAACGAAAACGAAACGGATAAATTTAAAGTAACCGATAGAGGTGAAAAAGAAATTAATGGCGTGAAGGTTTTGTATATGACTGGTACAAGCGAAGCAGAAGGAACAACGTTGAATAATACGATTTATTGTGTAGAGTACGATGCTGAAACATGTATTATGTTTATCGGAATGGTTGAAGAAGGTGCAGACAAAAAATACACTGACGCAGTTGCAAAAGCAGCAAATTCAGTGATTAAGAAAAAGTAATTTTACACTTTTATAGAACTAAAAAATCCAGCAAATTGCTGGATTTTTTTATGACTAAACTTTGTACTTGTGTGTTATTCTTCTTCTGAAGAAACTTCTTCCACAGAGAAATCTGTCATTCCTTTAGAATGTAACAAATTGTACCACTGAATTACTTTTTTAATATCACTTGGATATACTCTACTTTCATCGTAATCTGGTAATACTTCTGAAAAATAATTTGCTAATACTGTTTTTGATTCTTTATGATTTACAGACGTTATTGCACCATTTTCTTTCTCTTTTACTTTTTCTAAAACTTGTGCTAATGGAACTTCTTCCGTTTGCGTATAAATAGCAATTTCAGAAAGTAAACTCACGTTATGACGTAAACTTACAGAGATTTTTTTTCCATCAGTTAATGATTCTGCAACAAAACCATTACGTGTTTGTTTTTTTAATTCATAAAGTCCTGGTTTCCCAGAAATCGCTAATATTTTATCTAAACCCATAGTCTATTTTTTTCTAAATTTAGGATGGCAAATATACAGATTGTACGTTTCCCATCATTTTATTTCATCGTATTTTTTTGGCATCAGGAAAACGCATTTTGTAATCTACTTTTATGCGTCCGCGCGAAATGTTTGTCAATCTTCCTTTTAATAAACGCCTTTTTAGTGGAGATAGTTTATCAGTAAATAAAATTCCTTCGATATGATCGTATTCATGCTGAATGACTCTTGCCGCCAAACCATCATATTCTTCTACATGCTTTTCAAAGTTTTCGTCCATGTATTCAATTTTGATACTTTCCGGACGGAAAACATCTTCACGAACATCTGGAATACTCAAACAACCTTCATTGAAAACCCACGGTTCACCATCGCGCTCAGTAATTTTTGCGTTGATAAACACTTTTTTCATGCCTTCTAATTGTTTACGTTGTTCTTCGCTTAGTTCTTCATCTTCTGCAAAACCAGTCGCATCAATCATAAACAAACGAATTGGCAATCCTATTTGTGGTGCTGCCAATCCTACACCATACGCATTGTACATGGTTTCAAACATATTTTCGAGCAGCGTATCTAAATTTGGATATTCGGGTGTAATATCTTCGGATACTTTTCGTAAAACTGGATCGCCAAAAGCGACAATTGGTACTATCATATTCGTATTATTTGTATAGATAAGATTGCAAAATAATCGTTGCACTTATTTCATCTATTAAACTTTTATTTTGACGTTGTTTCTTTTTCAATCCGCTATCAATCATGGTTTGAAACGCCATTTTTGAAGTAAAACGTTCGTCTTCACGTTTTATTGGAATTGTTGGAATTGCTTTGGTTAACAATCGAATGAATTCTACAATTAAGACTTCACTTTCGGAAGCTTCATAATTCATTTGTTTCGGTTCTCCTACCAAAAACAGTTCCACTTTTTCTTTGGCAACATATTCTTTTAAGAATGGAATCAAATCGTGCGTACGAACTGTCGTTAAACCAGAAGCAATGAGTTGCATCTCGTCGGTAACGGCAATTCCCGTTCGTTTCTTTCCATAATCAATTGCTAGAATACGAGCCATATAAAATTTTGGCAAAAATAAGGTTTATATTTTAATGTGAATAAAGATTGGCGGAATTATTATTTTAGACATGTTGGATTACTTGGATTGAGGGAAGTCGAAATGTTGGATTGCTTGCATTGAGCGAAGTCGAAATGTTGGATTGTTGGATTGTTGGATTGTTGGATTGTTGGATTGTTAAAATGTATGTCTTTACGGGAAACCGTTATGAATTTCAAAATTTGCTTATTAATTTTATTAAAAAACTTTAATTAAATTAATTATGTCAGAAAAACCAGGTCCATCGTCAGTTTTCCAAGTTACACTTTTTATAGCAGCGATTATTTTTATTGTTTTTATGAATAAAATTGAACCCTTTTCCAGCTTTGGTTTTTGGAAAAAAGTACTTGTTTTCATTGTTACAAGTTTTACTACAATGATAATTTATGCTATTGCAACTAGCATTATTACAGCTATATATAAAGCCTTAATAGAAATAGTTGTAGTGATTTTAATATTATTCAATGCCATATTTATTGATTCAATATTTTATGGAATCACACCAATGTTTGATAATAATAATAGTGAAGGAGTAAATATATTTACAGCACTTCTCACACTACTCATTCTTGATATAATAATCATCATTGTACTACTTCCACTTGCTAGAATCGCAAAAAGCAATGTGTTTGACAAAGATTTTTTTGATTAGATATTTTTTCAATTTAAACAAAATTATTTCTCAACAAGTATATCAATTTTCATTAAAAAACAGGAACTTGGTCAAAATTTAAAGCTAATACCAAATTCTTGGAAAAAACCACACGCATACATTCCCTAGATTCTTTACGCGCCATTATGATGTTGCTTGGCATTTTGTTGCATTCCGCAGTGACGTATAATGTAACAGATCATGGTGAAGTTTGGAATTTAAAAGATCCTGAATCTACACATATTGCCACCGATTTTTTAGTTTTGTTGATACATTCCTTTCGAATGCCAATCTTTTTTCTGATTGCAGGTTTTTTTGGTGCGATGCTTTTTTACGAGCGAAAACCATTCAAAATGATTCAAAATCGTGTGTCACGAATTGTATTTCCGTTTGTTGTATTTCTGTTAATCTTAACGCCAATTCTTGGATTTGTATTTCGATATTCAAATTTTGCGTTTAGCGGTTTGCCAGATGCTTTCGCGAAAGCAATTGCTCCTTTTACTGAAATCTCCAGCTACTTACCAAATGGAACGGCGCATTTATGGTTTTTATATTACTTAATCTATACGACAGGATTTTCAGTTTTACTGGCATTACTCATGAAAAGAATCCCAAAAGTGACTTCCAAAATTACAAAAGTGTTTGATTGGATTATTCAGAAACCATTCGTACGAATTGTATTTTTTTCAGGAATCATGTTTGCGATACTTTCAGTTTTAAAAACACCAATGATTGCAGCTTCAACTTCTTTAATTCCGAATGCTGAAACCTTTATTTGTTATCTATTTTTCTATATAGTCGGCTGGATTTTATACAAGTCGAAACAACATTTAGATACAATTATGCACTACGATTGGTTGTGTGTAATTCTCGGAATTATATTAGTGATAAGTCAAGGTGTGCTTATTCAATATTCAGGATTAGACTTGAAACCAACGAGTAATTCTTCGCTCTTAATTCTTTTTAGCGCGTTGATTGTTTGGTTATTTATTTTCGGAATCACAGGACTTTTCATTCGGTACGGAAGTAAACATTCCGCGCGGATGCGTTACATTTCAGATGCTTCATATTGGGTATATTTAATTCATTTACCACTAACGATTATCTTACCAATTGCAGTCTGGAAGTTACCTATTGGAGCCATTCCAAAGTTTTTATTAGTCACATTTTTAACTACAGTAATTTGTTTTGTAACGTATCATTTTTTCGTTCGAAACACATTTATCGGGAAATTTTTGAATGGAAGAAAGTATGCTAAAAACAAAAAGTGAACGCCGAAACGTTCACTTTTTCTTAATTTATTAAAAATTTACATCTCATCTCTAATATAATCACATATTACACCTTCGGTACATGTTAAAGATGGACAAGATAAACATGACCAACAAGAAAGTACAGTAAGAGTCGGTACACTTGCAGCGGCTCCTGCTTTTACTTCGTTTTTACTTAAATTAGAGATAGATTTTTTGTTTAAGTTTAAATTTTTAAGATTTCTTTTTTTCATGGTATAAAGTTTTATGGTTAATTAAATTTTAATGATGAGCATATTCCACCGTTTGTAAAATTGATAGTTGAATAAGATAAAATGACTAATACCAATTATCACTTAAAATGCACCTAATAATTTGTTTCTATTGCGCCCATATTTCAATATAAAATAAAACCGTAACGATGCTATGCTTTGATTTTCTATTTCATCTGGAAACACTATAATTCAAATTATTTTAGGCTCCTTTTAAATAATAATTGGTATAACAAGAGGTAACTGTATAAATTGTAGCAGTTTCAGGCTTGATTCCTTTTGTTTATTTGTTACTTAATTAGAAACAAAGAGCTTTAAAATACGAGTATAAAAACAAAAAGTGAACGTCGAAACGCTTACTTTTCTTAATCTATTAACGTGAGTTCGACATAAGTTTACTCAAATAAAATTTTGAACACATTTTCGCAATAAGTAATAAGTGTCTCATTTTCATATCATTATTTTCGTTTTCTTTGCTCGCACAAAGAAAAGAAACAAAAGAAAGTGCGCTTTTCCAGAGGTATTTTTAGTTTTTCTTTTAGGGAAAAACTAAAACCGCATGATTTTTTCTAAATTTTCTCCAAGGATTCGAAAATTCTTAACGAAAAATCCCTGCTATACTGCGGAAAAGCCAAAAAAAACTCTGAAATTTTATATCGAACTCAGGTTATTAGAGTTTTTCTTTTATAAAATCACATACAACACCTTCTGAACAGGTTAAAGATGGACATGAAAGATTTGACCAACAAAATGCTGTTAGTACTGTTCCTCCTTTAATTTCGTTTTTACTTAAATTAGAGATAGATTTTTTGTTTAAGTTCAAATTTTTAAGATTTCTTTTTTTCATGGCATAAAGTTTTTGTGGTTATGTATTACTCAATATTATGTTAACTAAATTGAATACACAACAAATGATTCTCGGCATTTATAAATTTAGAGTAGCTTATTTACTAGATGATTCTTAACAAATAACAAACTGTTTAAAAACCATAAATTTCTTCTAAAATTGATAGAATCTGTTAGATATTTCTTTTTTGTCTAAATATTCTCTGGAAGATTTTATATTTGCACTTCCACGCTATTCAGCACACGCGTGAAGGATAGAAGCGGCATCCTTTTTGGCACATTGAGCATTATTGAAATCAAAATACATTTTGATTGATAATACCTAGCGTAGCTATCGAAATGAACCAAAAAGATACAGCGAATAGCCTGACCTCCGTTTTTTCGGAGGACACGCCCAAAAAATATATAAAAAGTTACTAAAAACACAGATACATGATCGCACTAAAAGAAGCCATTGAAAACGCTTGGGAAAACCGAGAATTATTGAAAAATTCGGATACACAAGCCGTAATTCGAAAGGTAATTGACTTATTGGATGTTGGAGAATTGCGCGTTGCAGAACCAACTTCAACTGGTTGGCAAGTGAACGAATGGATTAAAAAAGCAGTCGTTTTATATTTCCCGATTCAGAAAATGGTAACGATGGAAGCTGGAATTTTTGAATTTCACGATAAAATTCCACTGAAAAGAGGATATGCCGAAAAAGGAATCAGAGTTGTTCCACATGCGATTGCACGTCATGGCGCGTACATTTCTAAAGGTGTGATTATGATGCCAAGTTATATAAATATTGGCGCATATGTTGACGCTGGAACTATGGTTGATACGTGGGCAACTGTTGGAAGTTGTGCGCAAATTGGTAAAAACGTACATTTATCTGGCGGCGTTGGAATTGGTGGCGTTTTAGAACCTTTGCAAGCGGCACCAGTTATTATTGAAGATAATGCTTTTATTGGCTCCAGATGTATTGTCGTGGAAGGCGTTCGGGTTGAAAAAGAAGCCGTTTTAGGCGCAAATGTTGTGTTGACAGCTTCTACAAAAATTATAGATATTACTGGCGATGAACCAATTCAAATGAAAGGAATTGTGCCTTCTCGATCAGTGGTAATTCCGGGAAGTTATACGAAAAAATTTCCTGCAGGAGAATATCAAGTTCCATGTGCATTAATCATCGGGAAACGTAAAGAAAGTACGAACAAAAAGACGTCTTTGAATGATGCTTTGCGCGAACATGATGTAGCGGTTTAGCCTTCGAGTGCCTCAGGCTACTTAGATCGTTGGACTTTGTTAGACTAGCTTGGATTGTTGGACTTATTGGACAAAGTAAACTGAGCGGAGTCGAAGTTTAGAAAATATATAATTGTGGGCTGAGATTTTCTCAGTCCGCTTTTTTATGAATAAAAATCGAAAATATCTAGATGCGACCAAAAGCAAAGCGAGTCTAACAGTAAAATTTTAGTTTAAAAGTTGAAAGGTTTATAAGTTTATCTAATATGTAAATAATTCACATACCAAAATACCAAAAGCGTAGTGATACTAAAAGCAAAGTCGTTTCCAAAAGCGACAGCGATACTAATATTCCAAAAGCAAAGCGAGTCTAAAAATCTAAGAGCGTAAGCGATCCAAAAGCAGAGCGAATCCAAACTCATAACTCATAACTCATAACTCAATACTAAAAAACTACTTCTTCTTCAAATATTTCTTCTTCAAATACTTTTTGCGATTAATTTTCCGCTTGAATTTCGTACTGTGTTTGAGTAATACATCTTGTACTTCGTAGAGTTGTTTGTTGGCAAGTTCTGAATAACGCTTACTAATAATATGAACCATTTGTTTGGAAAGCCACAAACGTTTTAGGTTTTCCATGCGTTTGTCAAGATTCATGGATTCAAACTTCATTCGGTTCAAATCGATTAGATAAAAATCATAGTTATTGTCTCGTTTTACAACCAACGTGTTTCCTGGAGAATGATCTAAAAAGTTGACGTTATTTTCATGCAACTGAAAGCAAAATTCGGCAAACTGTTCCAAAATAATTCGGCGATCTTTAAATAATGGATCGTGAATTAACGCGCGAAAATCGAAATCATAGTTAATATGTAAACTCACATAATAACTTTCTTTCAAGCCAAAAGCGGAATAATTTTCCACATACGCAATTGGAAAAGGCGTTTTTATGGCATTCAACAATAACTTTTCTGCATATTCAAATGAACGTTTTGCTTTTGAAGGTCTGATAAATTTATACACAAAACTATTGAATACTTTCGGCACACGAAACGATTTCACATTTATCTTTTCGCCTTGTAAATTAAACGATTTAATTACGTTTCGTTCGCCTTTAGTTACATATTCACCGTTGGTTTCAAATGCATTGATAAAAGCGAGTAATTCGTCTCTTTTATCTTGATATTTTGCGTGAATATGTACGATTTGCATACTATAAAGTTATTTTTCAAAGATATGTGAAATTGACAGAAATAAAATAAAAATTATAAATAGATGAAATGAAATTTTAATAAACCCCGAAAAAATAATATTTTGCACATATTGCCTGTTTCATCAATTATACTACATGAAAAAAATATTAATTATACAGAATAAACGTATTGGAGATGTCTTGATAAGTTCTGTAATTGCGAATAATATTAAAAAAGTATTCCCCGAAAGTCGTGTAGATTTTATGGCGTATGACTTTACCACAGGCGTTTTAGAGAACAATCCGAATATTGATAACATCATTCCGATCAATGAAAAGGAACTGAAAAAGATTCCAAATTTGATTAAAATGATTTTCAAAATTCGAAAAGCTAAGTATGATATCATTTTTGATCCGTATTCCAAATTGCAAAGTCGCTTGATTTGTTATTTTTCAAAAGCTGCATACAGAATTGGAAATAAACGAAAACATAAAAAATTACCGCTTCACTTCTATTCGCATCCGATTAATTTATTAGACGAAAAAACACAAATTTGTGGAAAAGCAATTGAAGATCGAATCAATTTGATTACGTCGGTTTTTCCGTTGAAGAATCCTGATTACGAACCAAAAATCACACTAACGGAAGCTGAAAAAAATTATAAAAAACTTGACAATTACAAACATCCTGTGTTGATGTTGGGCATTTTAGGAAGTACACCACAAAAATCAATGCCGTACGAATACATTGCCGAATTGGTTGATTATATTACCTCGAATTATAAAGTTCATATTTTGTTTAATTATGCGCCGAATCAAAAAGTGGAAGCAGATAAAATTTATGAGCTTTGCGCGAATAAGCAAAGTATTATTTTGGACATTTATGAAGATAGTATTCGCGGTTTTGTGCGATTAATGTCTGCATGCGATTTAATGGTTGCGAATGAAGGTGGAATAGTTCACATTGCGAAAGCGTTGAACAAACAAACGTTTACGATATTTTCTCCGTATGTAAATAAAGATCATTGGGCGAGTTTTGAAGATGGGAAACAACACGAATCCATTCATTTATTAGAGGAAAAACCCGATTTATTTGATACGTTTACATTTGAAGAACGCAAGAAAATTGAAGAAAATCCGCATGATTTATACAAACAATTAACACCTGAAATGATTATTCCGAAGTTGGAACAATTTTTAGCGTTACACTTAAAAAAATAGCATGAATATCATAGATAAATTTCATAATTGGCGCAGAAAACAACGTTGGAATAAGCAATATAAAAAAGGGCGTTGGGACAATTTGCGCAATCCGATTGAAGCTTCTCGTTACAATACGATTATCAATTTTATTAAATCGCACGGAAAAAAACAACCAAGTATTCTTGATTTAGGTGCTGGCGAAGGCGTTTTAAACGAATATTTAGATGCTGAAATGTTTAGTTATTTTTTAGGAATGGATTTTTCCGATGTCTCGATTCAAAAAGCAAAAACCAAAAACTTTCCGAAAGCCGAATTTGTCACTGCGGATATTCACACGTATAAACCAACGCGTAAGTTTGATGTGATAATTTTTAATGAAGCATTTTATTATGTACATGAAACTGAAAAGCAACACGTTCTTGACCGAATGTTATCACATTTAGAAGAAAACGGAATTTTGATTGTCTCTATTTACCGTGAAGGAATTGGTTGTTGGGAATACTTCGAAAAACTACAACAACTCGATTTTTCTACGGTAAAAACGGATGAAGAGAAAACGTATTGGAAAGTTGGAGCATATAAATTATAAGTGTTGAATGCTAAATTTTAAATTTTTAGCTAGTTGTGGGAAGCTGAATCACATTTCGACTTTGTTCAATGTAAAAGTTCAGCTTGACGAAATATAGATTGAAGTTCTAATTCTCACATACACAAAACGTCATTTGGAATGATTTTCGACAGAAAATTGTGCTTGGGTAAACTCAGCAGAACTATCGATGAATAGTATAAAATCAAAGTAGTTTTTCTATGTTTGATTGTTAATTTTGTTAGAAAGTTCATCTTATGAAAAAAGTATATTCTATATTTCTAAAAAACATTAAAATTGGAACTACTTTCCTTGAAAAAGCTGATGCGCCGATGGGCGTTGTTTTTGGTGAAATAACTTTTTTATCTGATCATTTTGGATACGATTATTTTAAAAAATTTTGCAATGAACACGCAATAGAACTGGTTTGTGATGATCCAGAAGAAAAATTCCTAGACACTTCAACAATTAAAAATTTAATAGTAAAATCTGAAGAAAATACAGAAATTATAGGTATTGGGAATCAAATAACGGGTTCTGATCAACTTGCATTTGAAATTTCAATTTATGGTATTTCATATCCTTTTTACGAAGAAGAATTTTCGCATCATGTGAAAGCATATCACGAGCAGTTTAAATAAGAAAATATTCTAAAAACTCAAACCCTGCATAACGAATGGATTCCTGCCTTCGCAGGAATGACAAAAACTCACAACTGATAACTGACAACTATTTGATGATTCCAAAATCCGTCCACTTCTTATTCTCGTCTTTCGTAGTTTTTCGGATCGCTAAGTTTTTATTAATCGATTCTTGGTTTTTATAACCTCTCGGATGATCTAAATGTACACAAACCGCGCTGTATCTAATTTGCTTACTTTTTAATCCGTAGTTGAATAAACGTTCGCCGAGTTCTCTATCTTGTCCGCCATATTGCATGCGTTCGTCGAATCCGTTAATGGCAACAATATCTTTTTTCCAACCAGAAGAACTATGTCCATTCCAGCTTGCATTTGTTGGTGTAATTGCATTTAGAAAGCGAGATTTTAAGCCAGCCGAAGTCAATTTATTGTTCTTAAAGGAAGTTTTTAAACCGTGTTGCTTCAACCATGCAACATCAAAACAATTGCCTTCGTAAATATCTTCTTTGGTTATAAGTTCTGAAATATTCATTGGAAGCATAAAGTATCCTCCCGAAAGGAAAAAACCTTCTTCACGCTGCTTTACATGTTGTTCTACAAAATCCGCGCGCGGAATGCAATCGCCATCCGACATTATGATGTATGGCGAACTACATTTTACAATGGCTTTATTTAAGATTTGTGACTTCTGAAATCCGTTATCTTCATGCCAAACATGCACAATTGGGTAAAAGACTTCTTTGCTTATTTTTTCGATTAAATCGATGGTTTCTTGTTTCGAACCATCATCAGCAATTACAATTTCGAACAATCGATACGTTTGATTGTTATATCCGTGCAAAACTTTCGCCAACCACTCAGGAGAGTTGTACGTACTTATAATTATGGAAGTGTCTATTGTTGTCATACAGACTGCAAATATAAAGTTTTTTAGTAAATTTGTGTTTTAAATTTATCATGCCAACACTATCTGTCATAATTCCAACGTATAACGAAGCTTTGTATCTAAAAGATGCTCTGTATTCGGTGCAATTTGCGGATGAAATTATTGTGATCGATTCACTTAGTACAGACGAAACAGTTGCGATTGCAGAAGCACATAATTGCAACGTAATTTCTAGGAAGTTTGATAATTTTTCCAATCAAAAAAATCATGCATTGCAATTTGCTACGTGCGATTGGGTTTTGTTTTTAGATGGAGACGAACGCATAACGTATCAACTTCAAAAAGAGATTATTGCCGCGATAAATTCGGGAAATCATACAGCGTATAAATTGAATTTTCCGCACTTTTACATGAATCGTTTTTTGTATCATCATAACAACGATGTAACGCGTTTGGTTATTCGTGAAAAGTGTCATTTTGAAGGAAATGTGCATGAAAAATTGATTGTTGACGGAACTGTTGGACAGTTAAAAAACAAAGTCCTTCATTACACATATAAAGGTTTATTACATTATATCAGCAAAAAAGATACATATGCGTGGTTTCAAGCAGAACGCATGTTGGAAAAAGGTAAAAAAGCCACGTATTTTCATTTGGCTTTTAAACCTATGTACCGTTTTTTCCATGAATATATTGTAAAACGTGGATTTATGGATGGCGTTCCTGGTTTGGCTGTCGCCGGAATTAACGCGTATGGCGTTTTTTCACGCTATGTAAAATTGATTTTACTTCAAAAAGGAATCAAGTAAAGCTTGATTAAAGATCATACTACTACTATTCGTCTACGAATTCCCTTTCATTTATCTAAAAAATCAAACTGCTGAACAATTTCATTGTAGTTTTGAGCAGTGTATTTTTATAAATACATTACCCTTTTTTAGTATTAGCAAAAGAGTTCTTCCCTAAAGAACTCTTTTGTCTTTTAATACTAAAACAAAAAGAAGCGAGATTTCCCATACCGCAATTTGGACTTGAATTTCGATAAAGAATCTTCTCCTTTAATATCAATACGTTGTACTTCGTAATTATCTTTGAAAGGAAATGTATTTACCCGATTTCCAATTCGCAATCCGAATGCAACTTTATGTTTTAATAAGGAGTTAAAAAACACATCTTTCTCAGGATTTTTTCGCGGATATTTCCCATACGGATATGCCAATATATTACTCACATTCAACTGATTAGAAACAATAAATTCTTTGCATTTTTCGAAATCTTCATCAATTTCTTCAGTAGATAATTCGTGGTATTTTTTGTGCGAAAACGAATGTAAACCCAATTCAATCGTAGCTTCGTCCATACTTTTTAATTGCGCAACAGACATCAATTTTTCATTTCCAGTATTCCATTCGTCAACTCCATTAACGTATTTGAAAGGAATGAAGAAACTTGCTTTCAATCCATATTTTTGCAATAACGGATATGCCAATTCCAATTGATTTACGTAGACATCATCGAATGTAATAATCACGGCTTTTTCAGGAAAATCAGTGGTTGATTTCATGTTTTGCAATTTTCTAAAATGCAGACTTGTATATCCGTTTTCTTTTAAATAGCGGAATTGCGCTTCTAAATTTTCGGTAGAAATCGTTAAATTTTTACTTTCAGAAGCTTTTGTGGAAACTCCGTGATACATTAAAATTGGTAATTTTGGCATAGGTTTTTGTTAAAAATTCAAAGATTCAAGGATTCAAAAATTCAATGTTGCATTTAGTACAGTCGAGATGTTTATTAAATTATATATCAACTGTTTTAGCTTCTTATGTGATGCTGAATCACACTTTGGCTTCGCTCAGTGTAGAAGTTCCGCACGTGGTTCAGCATGACGTAATTTGATTTCTAAAAGCGTCAATTCGAGTGCTTATTTATCCTATCGGTTACAACCGAAATAGATAAAAATTTGTATCGAGAATCTTATTTTGAACGCTTCAAGAATTACAATCTTTCAATGTTTAAATTCTTAAATCTTTTAATTTACTTAAATCCTCGTAAAATTATTACTTTTGTTCGTAGAATATCATTTTCAACGGAAAAAAAGTAGCTGAATCTTTATATGAACACAAAAATTAGTGCTTTAGCGATTACATATAATGAGGAAGATCATATTGAAAACTATATTCAACAACTTTCCTTTGCCGATGAAATTATCATCGTGGATTCGTTTAGTACTGATAAAACTGTAGAACTTGCCAAAAAATACAATGTCACGCTGATTCAACGCAAATTTGATGATTTTTCGAAGCAGAAAAATTTTGCCATCGATCAAGCTAATAATGATTGGATTGTCTTTTTTGACTTGGATGAAGAAGTTCCGAAAGCATTAGCTGACGAAATTATTTCTACTGTAAATTTAGCAAATCCAGAGAAAGCATATCGTGTTAAACGTGATTTCCATTTCATGGGAAAACGAATGAAATATAGTGGTTTTCAAACTGATATTTCGGTGCGATTGTTTCACAAAAATTATTGTCGTTACAACGGAAAACCTGTTCATGAAACGATTGAAACTACCGAAAATATTGGATTATTAGAACATGCTGTTGCGCATCAAACGTATAAAAATTTTGACAATTACAATCAAAAACTAAGTCATTACAGTCGTTTGCAAGCGGAAGCATTATATAAGAAAAATGTACGTCCAAATGTGTATCATTTTATTTTTAGACCTTTCTATCGTTTTATTCACCAATATTTTTTGCGCTTTGGCTTTTTGGATGGAAAAGAAGGATTTATTTTGTGTTATGTGCATGCGTTTTCAGTGTTTAAACGCTATTTGCAATTATGGACTATGTACCGAAAAATAGACTAAAATGAAGAACGTTTTTTTAGAATCTCACAATATTAAAAACCTACATTTTGGGTTTGGACAGTTTAATTATCATTTGATAAAAGGACTGTATCAAGCTGAAATTGATGATTTTAAAATGACGCTTCACGCGAAAAACCTCAGTAAATTACAAAACGAATTTGGAAATTACTTTGATTATAAAAAATATCAATCATTTCGGCGATATCCATTGTTACGAATTCGTAAAAAGTATGATTTATGGCATTCGCTGAATCAAAATATAAAGATTGAACCATATCACGATATTCCGTATTTGTTGACGGTTCATGATGTGAATTTCATTGAAGAAGAATCGAGCGATATGAATCACGAACGCAATGTCCGTTTTCGCGAAAAGCTAGAACGAAGTAGCGCAATTACATATATTTCAAATTTTGCAAAAGCGTCTACGCATGAACATTTTGACGTTCCAAACGTTCCTGAATACGTGATTTATAACGGAAATCCGATTCGTGAAGTCACACTTCCTCAAAATCATCAACCAAAACAAATTTCTAAAAGACCGTTTTTATTTTCTATTGGCGAATTTACTCCACGGAAAAATTTCCATACATTAGTAGAAATGTTGGCACTTCTCCCCGATTTTAATTTAATCCTTTCGGGAAATAATACTACAGAATACGCAAGCGGAAAACTCGCAGAAACGATTCAGAAACACAATTTACAAGATCGTGTGCTAATTACAGGCAAAATTGACGATTTAGACAAACAATATTACCTGCAAAATTGCACTGCTTTTGTATTTCCGTCGTTGCGAGAAGGTTTTGGAATTCCTCCAATTGAAGCCATGCGATTCGGAAAACCTGTCTTTTTATCACACAATACATCGTTACCAGAAATTGGTGGCGAGCACGCATTTTTTTGGGAAAATTACGATCCGAAATATATGGCTGAAGTTTTTGAAAAAGGAATGCATACGTTTGAAAACAACAAAGAAAGCTATGAAAAAGCATACATAAAACGTGCAAAAAGATTTGATTGGAATGCAACTGCGAAGCAATATGAAGATGTGTATCGGAGTTTGATTTAATAAATTGAAAGATTGAAAAATTCAAAGATTGAAAGATTGAAAAATCACCGTTGTGGGAAGCTGAATCTAGTTTGCTTTAGGTCGCTTTACTTTTGGGTTTTGGGTCTTTCGTCGCTTCGAGTAATTTTTTGAATGAAATGAAGAAAATTGTATCGAGAAGTCCTTTTATAATTAAAATACCTTTTTTACTTCAAATTAGTTCTCGATACTTCGTCTTCGACTCAACTCGAACTGACGCCTTGAATAAATGAACAATCGTCACTTCGCAACCCCAAAAATCGGCTTCACCCAATTTTCAATTTTATAGTTTGATAGAATTGTTTCGTCAATTTCCATATATGGAGAAGTCACAAAATCTTCGGGAATTTCTATGTTATTTTCGTCTACAACGAGAATGTTTTGCGAATGATAGAAATCGTAGTTTACAATATCTTTATTGGTTGTAATCAACTTTTTACGATGTCCTAACGCTTCAAAGATTCGAAATGACAAACCAACTTGTTCCGTTCGTTGAATTTCCACAATGATTTTTGCTTTCTGAATCAACTCGGAAACTTCTAAAATTGATTTCTGCGTCGTGATAATTTCCACATGTTCCGCAGGCATTTCGCTTCCGTTGTAAACCTGAATGTTGTAAGTCCATTTGTGTTGCTTCAAATAGTTTGCTAGATTTTCAAGCAATGGAAAACGATAATCATTCGTAGAAATGTTGAAGAATTGATAGTCGTATTTAACATGATTGCTTTCTTCAAAAATATAATTCGTCAAAAAAGACAAGTTATATGTTGACACATCTAAACGATCGTAACTATATATTTTATCAAACATTGGAATGAGATCTACTTTTCGTGGAAAACGGCGTGTGCTGTCGTAATAATACGCAATGAATTTGTTTGTGAAGCTTTTTATGAAATTCAATAAGTCATCAGATAATATATCTGGACGAATGATAAAAATTTCATCTTGTTTGCCCAGTTTTTCAATTGATTTTTTAATTCTATCCGTGACAAACGTCTTTTTCAAGTTCTTTCCTAAAAACAATTTCGAAAAGAAATTCTGCGCTTTGTGAAACGTATTTTTATATGAAAATGCAGGTTGATCTAGGTATAAAATCTCCGCATCAATAGTTTTATATTGTTGTAAAGCCTTTTGAATATGCGCCGTGTAACCGAACGCAAAAGGCGCAATGATGAGTATTTTTTTAGGAGAATTCAATTAGACAATAATTCCCAATCCGTTGCAATGTGGATAGTTGTACACGCGTTTTCCTGTCGCTTTTGCAATGTCAATTACTGCACGTCGTACTTCTGGAAAGCTTTCTGTATCATGAAAAACAGTACATTCACTATGTTGTGCTGCCCACAATCCGCATTCGTAGGTTTCTTTGTAATTGTGAACAATATCTACATGCGAAAAGTTGTATTGCTTTGTATCTTTTTGAATCCAATCACGGTAATCTGACTTGATTAATTCAATATTTGTAAACTCCGCTAACGAAGCTTTAGTTTTATCGTAATGATCTCCTTTATGATCTGTATGTTCGTCTCCGATAAAAATATCAATTCCTTTTACTTCTTTGAAATAGTTTGAAAACACAACGGAAGAATAGCCAAATTCCACTCCAAATTCGATACAAGAATCGCGACCAATATTGAAACGCTCCAAAATATCTTCAATAATTAATTCCAATCCAGCCCAAGCTGTAACCATTTCCACCATTTTTTCAGGCTTGGTTTTTTTGATAGGAACATAGGTTTCCATTGGTAATCTTTTATGTAAAAGGTATTTTTTTAATTTTGATCGAAGTCCCATAATTGTGGTTTGTGTTTGCGCAAAAGTATAAAATTCAATCCAAATTATGTAATTTTGCTCAACAACTGCATTTATGAAAGATATTTCTATTGTTATCATCAATTACAACACGGCAAAATACACGCTAGAATGTGTAGCTTCCGTTATTAAATTCACAGACAAATCGTTGTCGTATGAGATTGTTGTAGTTGATAATAATTCCAAACTTGAAGATTTTTTACATTTAGAAGAAAATTTCCCAAAACACGCACATGTTTCTTTACATAGAAGTGTGATTAATACTGGTTTTGGCGGCGGAAATATGTTTGGTGCACAATTTACCAACGGAACCTATATTTTGTTTTTGAATAATGATGCAATGTTGCAAAATGATTGTTTGTCAATTTTGCATTCCTATATGGAAAAACATCCAAAAGTTGGTGTGACAACTGCTCAAAACTACGACGAACATAATAAACATGTGATTTCGTTCGATCATGATAAAGGAATCAGAAAGTTGTTATTAGGTAGAAGTTTCTTAGAAAAAAATTGGTCAAAGCAGTTTCCAAAACGCAAAAAAGAATATACCGAACCTATTTCAGTAAACTTCGTAAACGGTGCGTTTATGTTTTTTAGACGCGATATTTTTGAGAAAGTTGGCGGATTTGACACTAATATTTTTCTCTATTTTGAAGAAATGGACATTTGTTTCCGCATGAGACAGCATAATTATACAAGTGTGTTAATTCCAGAAGCAAAAATACTGCATTATCAAGGCGTCAGCACAGGCGTTTCTGAGGCAATTAGCAAAGAAGGAATGTTGTCACATATGTATGTAATTCGAAAAAATTACTCGTACGCAAAGTATCTTTTTATTCGGATGTATTATTGTTTGAGTTTCCTCATCAAACCTAAAAAATGGTTTATGCTTTCGTTGGTTTGGAAAGGTGCACATTTGTCTGAATCGTTGAAACAAAAACAGCAAATTCGATTTTAATCATGACAGAAGAAATCAACAAAGCATTTGATCAGTTACAATCGGGAAACACCATTTTATATCCAACAGATACAGTTTGGGGATTGGGTTGCGATGCTACAAATGCGGAAGCTGTCGCTAAAATTTACGCATTGAAAAATCGTGAAGAAAGCAAAGCATTGATTTGTTTGGTAAGTGATATTCGCATGTTGGAACGTTATATTGAAGAAATTCCAGAAGTTGCCTACGAATTATTGGAAGCAACAAATACTCCAACTACCATTATTTACGATAATCCTGTTGGTATTGCTAAAAATTTAGTTTCGGCAGATAAAACATTGGCAATCCGAATTCCTGATGATGAATTTTGCCAGAAACTCATTCGAAAATTCAAACGTCCAATTGTGTCAACTTCGGCAAATATCGCAGGACAACCAACGCCTAAAACCTATAAAGAAATTAGTCCTGAGATTTTAAAAGGTGTTGACTATGTTGTAAATTTGCAAAACAATAAAAAAGCCTCCAAACCTTCAACAATTATTCAATTGCGATCGAATGGAGAGATTAAGGTTATTAGAGCGTAATGTAGTCGCTCGTTGTTAGTTATTAGTTGTTTGAAAGCTAACAACCAACAACAAAAAACTAACAACAAAATTCAATGAATTACAAAGAAGCATTACAACTCGATATATTTTCAACAATTTCAAAAGCAGCAACCGAATTACAGCTTGAAACGTATGTAATTGGTGGTTTTGTGCGTGATTTTTTATTGAAACGCGGCGACGCAAAAGATATTGACATTGTTGCTGTTGGAAGCGGAATTGCGCTTGCCAAAAAAGTAGCTTCACTTCTTCCTGGAAAACCAAAAGTACAAGTGTTTAAAAGTTATGGTACTGCCATGATTAAAACGAAAGAGATTGAGATCGAGTTTGTAGGCGCACGAAAAGAAAGTTACGAACGCGGAAGTAGAAATCCTGCGGTGGAAAATGGAACGCTTCAAGATGATCAAAATCGGCGCGATTTTACAATGAATGCAATGGCGTTAAGCCTGAACGAAACCACTTTTGGAGATTTACTCGATCCGTTTAACGGTTTGCAAGACCTAGAAGATCAACGGATTGTAACGCCACTTGATCCTGATATTACGTATTCGGACGATCCGTTACGAATGATGCGCGCCATCCGATTTGCTTCTCAATTAAATTTTACTATTGATGCGGTTTCGTTGGAAGCAATTACACGAAATTCCAATCGGATTGAGATTATTTCGGAAGAACGAATTGTGGTCGAATTGAATAAAATTTTATTAAGTAATACACCTTCAACTGGTTTTATATTATTAGAAAAAACTAACCTTTTAGGTCATATATTACCAGAATTAGTCGCTTTAAAAGGAATTGACGAAAAAGATGGGCAAACACATAAAGACAATTTTTATCACACGTTGGAAGTCGTAGATAATATTTCTGAAAACACAAATGATGTTTGGTTGCGTTGGGCAGCTTTGTTACACGATATTGGAAAAGCGCCAACCAAACGTTTTCATAAAAAGATTGGTTGGACATTTCATGGACATGAATTTATTGGTGGAAAAATGGTTCGTAAACTCTTTAAGCGTTTGAAAATGCCACTGAATGAAAAAGTGAAGTTTGTTGAAAAAATGGTGATGATGAGTTCGCGACCAATTGTGTTATCACAAGATGGAGTTACGGATTCTGCGGTTCGTCGTTTGGTATTTGATGCAGGCGATTATGTCGAAGATTTGATGACACTTTGCGAAGCAGATATCACTACAAAAAATCCTAGAAAGTTTAATAAGTATCACAATAATTTCAAGATTGTTCGTGAGAAGATTGTGGAAGTTGAAGAACGCGATCATGTGCGAAATTTTCAGCCGCCAGTTTCTGGTGAAGAGATTATGGAAGCTTTTAACTTGAAACCTTCCCGAGAAATCGGAATCATTAAAGATGCTATTAAAGAAGCCATTTTAGAAGGCGAAATTCTAAATGAACACGAAGCAGCATATCAATTTATGCTTGCCAAAGGAAAAGAATTAGGTTTAGTCAAAAACTAAGACTTATGAAAGATAACAAAAGAGTTATATACTGGTTGTTAACAGGTTGCATACTTATTTTCATCATGGTTGTCGTTGGTGGAATTACAAGATTGACACATTCTGGATTGTCCATTTCAAATTATAAACTTATTTCAGGCACCATTCCGCCAATGAATGAAATTGAATGGAAAGAAGCTTTTGATTTGTATAAGCAATATCCTGAGTATCAGAAATTAAACAATCACTTTTCATTAGAAGATTTTAAAGATATTTATTTTTGGGAATGGCTTCATCGTGTTATTGGACGCTTTATAGGACTCGTTTTCTTTGTACCGTTTTTATATTTTTTATGGAAGAAACAACTCAGCAAAGCAACTATAAAGAAATCGATTATATTAATGATTTTAGGCGGTTTTCAAGGATTTTTGGGTTGGTATATGGTAAAAAGTGGTTTGGTTGACAGACCAGATGTTTCACATTTTAGATTGGCGGCACATTTAACAACTGCCTTTATTACGTTTGCATATACATTTTGGGTTGCGTTAGATTTGATGTATCCGACACTAAAAAAAGTAGATTTAAAATTCAGAAAACTCCTAAAATGGACACTCGCCATATTAATACTTCAAATTATTTACGGAGCATTTGTCGCAGGATTAGACGCAGGTTTTATTCATAATTATTGGCCATTAATGACTGATGGAAAGTTGATTCATGAAACCGTTTACTCAGAACAACCTTCATTTTTAGCGAATTTTTATCAAGGAAAAAGTGGTGTTCAGTTTGTACATCGCTATTTGGCGTATATAGTTGTCATTCTTATTGTTATCATTTGGCGAAAGTCTAAAAGCATGACAATTAACACATTGCAACAGAAAGGAATTTACGCATTGTTGTTATTAGTTGGCGTACAATTTATCTTAGGCGTACTCACATTAGTACTGAATGTTCCCGTTATATTAGGTGTTGCACATCAGGTTGGTGCATTTTTCTTGCTTTCGGCTATGACGTACACGTTGCATCGATTTAGTAAATAATGTAAATTCAATATGAGTTTTTCAAATAACACATAGATAATTTTTAACAAAACTTAGAAATTTAAACTTCATTTTCAGGTTCTAATTTTCTTTTTCTTTGTTCGCACAAAGAATACTGAATCAAGTTCAGCACAGGCGTCAACAAAAGAAAGTGCGTTTTTAGTTCGTGTGATTTCTATTTTATATTTTAGAACTCATGAATCTTCGATTTCCAGAGGTGTTTTTAGTTTTTTCTCTGAAAAACTAAAACCGCATTCATTTTTCTAAATTTTTTCCAAGGCTTCAAAAATTCTTAACGAAAAATAAATACTACACTTCGGAAAAAGGACGGATTGCGAAAAAAAGCAGTATTTATTATACCGAAATGGCTTTAAATAAATATCAACAAGCATCTTGAAGAATAAAGAAAACTTCGTAAATTTGCAATCCAATTTTTTTAATGAGCATGATTTATAGATTCAGAGTAATATTAGATGCAAAAGAAGATGTCTTTAGAGATATTGAAATTCAAGAAGATGCCACTTTTGAAGATTTCCACAACGCTATTATTCAAGCGTTTGGATTTGACGGAATGGAAATGGCTTCTTTTTATGTGAGTGATGATGAATGGAATCAAGGAGAAGAAATTTCTCAGTTTGATATGAGTGAAGGACACGATTCTATTTTATTGATGAATGAAACCAAGCTAGATAGTATTTTTTCGGAAGCGCAACTCAAAATGATTTACGTATACGATTTCATGAATATGTGGACACTTTTGGTCGAACTTGCTGAAATTGCAGATCCGCTAACTGGACAGATTTATCCAAACTTATTATTTTCTCACGGAGTACTTCCTGATAGCGCGCCAGACAAGCAGTTTGAAGCTGACCAAGACGAAGATCCATACGGATTTGACGAACACGATGACGATTTGGATGTCAACGATTATGATAGTTTAAATTTTGACGAAAACTGGAACTAGCTTCGGCTTCGACAAAAGCTCAGCCAACATTCTTTGAGTTCTTTAGACAGTTTTTAGAAATACTAATTTTTGAAAAATAAAACTTATTATTGTATCAAAAACGTAGTCTGAGGCACTCGAAGACTACATTTACACGAAATAAACAAACACACTATAATGATCAATTTATACAGTGCACAAATAGATTCCCTTTCTATTCATAAAGTAGGAAACAAAAGTAGAAATGAAGAAATATTCCTTTCGGAAACGCCATATCAGTTAACAGACGAATTGACGCCTTTATTGAAAGAGTATTTTTTTAAACCATTTAGAGAGAAAGAAGAAAATTATTTTCAATTTGTTAATGAAGTTGATTTAGAATTCAATCAATTATATACAATTGCAACGGCTATTTTTAACGATCCATCTTCAGTTCATGAAAATTCAAAAAAGATCACTTCTTTATTGTTTGAACAATCAAAACATCCACATATTAAAAATGGTGAAGTATTCGTTGGTTATTTTGAAAATGTAGTGATTGACAACGAGAAAGTTGACGCTATCGGAATTTTCAAATCAGAGATTAAAAACGATTTCCTTCAATTCGAAGAAAAAGGAACTAATTTAGAAGTGTTGTTTCAACAAGGAGTTTCATTGAATAAGTTGGACAAAGGTTGCATCATTTTTAATGTAAAAAAAGAAGAAGGTTACAAAATTCTTTCTGTTGACAGTAATAAATACGATACTAAATATTGGTTGGATCACTTTTTAGGAGTTGACGCATTTGCCGATGAAAACTTTTACACAAAGAAATATTTAAAGTTCTGTCAAAATTTTGCAAAAGATGTTGTTTTTCCTGCGGAAGATAAAAAAGAAGAGGTAATGTTTATGAACAGAGCCGTGAATCATTTTGCCAAAAACGATACGTTTGAAGAGACAGAATTTTTAAACGACGTGATTGAAAACCCAGATTTGATTCCAGAATTTAAGCATTACAAAGTAGAAAAAGGCCCGAAATATAGCATTGAAGATATTTCAACTTTCCCAATTGCTAACAAAGCAGTTTCTTCGGCAAGAAAGAGCATTAAGAACACGATTAATTTAGATACACATATTCAAATTAAGCTTGACTTTATCAATCCAGAATCTGCAGAGAAGTTTGTAGAAAAAGGTTGGGATGAAGAAAAGCAAATGTATTATTACTTGGTTTATTTTAATAAAGAAGAGAAATCTTAGTAAATTATTCCAATTATAGAAAAGCCCTTATTCCTTACGAATAAGGGCTTTTTATTTATCTTTTGTAACAAATCCTAATTTGAGTCGTCAACTATATACAATCAATCAAAAAACCAATTTATATTGAAAAATTCGAATTCTATTCTATCACTGCAAAACCTGAGTAAAAATTTCGGGTATATAAAAGCAGTACAAAACTTATCATTTACCATAGAAAAGGGAAATGTATACGGCATTTTGGGGCCTAACGGAAGTGGAAAATCTACCACATTAGGAATGGTTTTAAATGTTGTCAATAAATCTTCTGGAGATTTCCATTGGTTCAACGGCGATGTTGCTGTACACGATGCGTTAAAGAAAGTCGGTGCTATTATTGAACATCCAAATTTTTACCCGTACATGTCAGCTTTCGATAATTTAAGGTTAGTGTGTAGGATTAAAAATGTATCTACTGATAAAATTAACGACAAATTGGAACTCGTTGGTTTGTTAGAACGAAAAAATAGTAAATTCCGAACCTATTCTTTAGGAATGAAACAACGTTTAGCCATTGCTTCTGCCCTATTGAATGATCCTGAAATTTTAATTTTAGATGAACCAACTAACGGATTGGATCCGCAAGGAATTCATCAAATTAGAGAGATTATAAAACGAATTGCTTCACAAGGAACAACCATTTTATTAGCTTCTCACCTTTTGGATGAAGTTGAAAAAGTATGTTCGCACGTTGTAATTTTACGAAAAGGAGAAAAAATATATTCGGGTCGTGTAGATGAAATGGTTTCGAGTCAAGGATTTTTTGAACTCAAAACGGAGCATAAAGACAAATTACTTTCTTATTTAGAGAATGATTCCACTTTTGGTAAAATTAAACAAGAAGACGGACTTATTACTGCTTTCTTAAATGCACCATTGAGTTCATCCGAATTTAACACCAAAATGTTTCAAGAAGGCATTGTATTATCACACTTAGTGCAACGAAAAGAAAGCTTGGAAGAGCAATTCTTAATCCTTACTGAAAACCAATCTAACTAATTTCATTCCTTACCGACTATGATCCGTTTATTAAAAATAGAATTTCAAAAATTGTGGTTAAATAAAATGAGTAAAGTGTTAATTTACATCTCGTTTATTTTACCGCTTTCCATATTAATCCTTTCCTCTGTAAAAATTAATTTCTTCGGATATCCTATTGATTTATCTCAAACCAAGATATTTGAGTTCCCATACATTTGGCATGTTGTGCCATTTTTTGTCGCTTATTTCAAAATATTTTTTGCTATTGTCGTCGTATTCATGATTGGAAACGAATACAGTAACCGAACTTTAAAGCAAAACCTTATTGATGGTTTAAGTAAAAAAGAACTTATCCTTTCTAAGTTTTACTTTATTGTAGCATATTGCCTTGCTATGACTACTGTAGTATTTATCATTACACTTATTATTGGTGTTTTGAATGCGCCATCGCAAGATTTATATTTAGACATCGTTTTCAATGATACCGAATTTATACTGGCTTACTTTTTAAAGATTTTAACATTCTTTAGTTTCTGTTTATTTGCGAGTGTATTAACAAAACGCTCAGTGTTTGCATTGGCGTTTTTATTCGTTGTAAATATTGTAGAATGGATTGCATATCCATTAATGCGTTTTGAATTGTTTAATGAACAAATTGCCGACAATGTTGCGCAGTTTTTTCCGTTTACATCAATGTATAACTTAATCAATCAGCCAGCGTACAGACTTGCAAGTATACATGAACCTACCAAAACATTTACATCTGACTTTGCTGTACATTGGTACGAACTTGTAATTGCCGCTGTTTGGGTTTTTATTTACATCTTTTTATCATACAAGCTTTTAAAACGTAGAGATTTATAAAAAACATACAAATTATACAGATTTAACAGAAAGAGCGGATAAATTCGCTCTTTTTTTGTTTCGTAATTAGTATATTTGGCAGTTGTAGAGTGTTCAAAATTGCTATGAAGTATCTCACTATAAAATTGCTCTTATTTCCCTAAAACGAGTAAGCGTAGGTATTTTTTATAATTTGTTATTTCAAATGTACTCTCTTTAGAAAAATAACAATTCTCAAAATCATAAAATAATAGCTTTAGAAAAGAGTTATTATAGCAGATTATTGGGCATTTTTTATGCTTTGAAAAATATCAATTACAGATGAAAAAACTTTTACTATTCATTTTTACAGTATTACCAATTTTTATATTCGCGCAAGGCGAAGCCGCAAACTGGTATTTTGGTCAGAATGCAGGATTGCAATTTGATCCTATGACAGGAACCGTAACCGCAGTTACAAACGGAAGTTTGGATACGCTTGAAGGTTGTGCTTCTATTTCAGATCCAGATGGTGGCTTATTATTCTATACCGATGGAATCACAGTTTGGAACCAAAATCATAACATCATGGTTAATGGAAATGGTTTGAATGGCGATAGTTCAAGTACATCTTCCGCGCTAATTGTTCCAAAACCACAAGATCCAAACATTTACTATATTTTCACGGTTGATGAGCCACATCATAATGATGGCGGCGTTAACAACGGATTAAATTATTCCGTAGTCGACATGACAGACGGAATTGGTTTTGTAGATAATTCACAAAAAAACATTCCATTAATTACATATGATACTGGGAATCCAGCTGAAACTCGTTTTAAATGTTCCGAAAAAATATCCGCAGTAAAAAGTTCAGACTGCGAATCATTTTGGGTATTAACACACTTTATTGATAATTTTTACGCGTTTAAAGTAGATATCGCAGGAGTGAACACAACGCCAGTTATTAGTAATACTCCGTTAGAAGTTCCTATTTCTGGTTACAGACGAAATGCTTTAGGATATTTAAAAGCTTCTCCGCAAGGAGACAAACTAGCTGCAGCACACTTAGGTCTAGCGATTGTTGAAGGTGGAAATGCGCCTGGAAAAGTAATGTTGTATGATTTTAATAACACTTCTGGAGTAGTAAGTAATGAATTAGAATTATATAATGGAGATGCGCCTTATGGTGTAGAATTTTCTCCTGAAGCTACAAAATTATACGCTACTGTAGGATTGGGAAATAGCGGAACTGGAAACAGCTTATTATTACAATATGACTTATTGGCTGCTGACATTCCTGGATCACAATTTACCGTGGATAATTCTTCTACATTTTCTGCTGGAGCGATTCAAGTAGGAATTGATGGAAGAATTTATAGAGCTTTACTCGATTTTAACAATATCAATGGATCAGGTCGGTTTTTAGGTATTATTGAAAACCCTGAAGCAGCTGCTGGTTTAGTTGTTTACAATGAAAATGGAATTTTAGTAGACATTACGAATACAAATACAAATCTTTCGCGAATTGGACTTCCGCCTTTTATTCAATCATTATTTGCCACTCCCGTAGATATTATTCAGAATGGAGTTTCAACTACAGATTTATCATTGTGTACCACGCAAGATTACACGCTAATGGCTGATAATATTCCTGGAGCAACTTATACATGGACGTTTGAAGGAAATCCGTTAGCGGAAACCACTTTTCAGTTAAACTTAACAAATGTGACACTTGCAGATGCAGGATTATATGACGTTAGAATAGATCAAAACAATGGAGAATGTCCTCTAATTGGACAAGCAACGGTTTTTATATTTACGCTTCCTGTTGCAAATGCGGTTGACGATCAATTTATATGTGATGATAACAATGACGGACTTTGGAACTTAGATTTAGATGCGCTAACGGCTACAGCTTTAGGAGCGCAAGATCCTATGTTATTTTCAGTAACATATCATTCAAGTCAAGCTGATGCTGACGTAAACACAAATCCATTACCGAGTCCATATACAAATCAAACTGCATATGCTTTAGAAACTATTTTTGTTCGTGTTGAAAATAATGACAATATTACTTGTAATGCTATCATTTCTTTTGATTTCGATGTGTTCGATCAGCCAACTGCAAACGCCGTTACAGACTATGAAGTTTGTGATGATGCAACTGATGGCGATGATACCAATGGTTTTTCAACCTTTGATCTAACAACAATTGATACACAAGTAGTATTGACTCAAGATACAATGCAATTCAATGTTTCGTATTATGCAAATCAAGCAGATGCAGACGATTCTATGAATGTATTAGCAACAACATACACAAACACAACTGCTGGCGGAAATCCAGTAGTAGCGCGTATTGAAAATGTAGATAATGCTAATTGTTACAGTACAATTCCATTTAATGTTGTGGTGAATCCGCTTCCTGTAATCATGCAACCTGTTGCGTTAAGTCAATGTGATGATGATACGGATGGTTTTTCTGATTTCAATCTTACAGAAGCAAATCCGTTACTATCTAATGATTCAGCTAATGAAACATTTACATACTATACAAATTTAGCAGATGCGCAAAATGCTGTGAATGCAATTCCAAACGATACTGCATATAATAGCGGAAATGGCGGACAAGTTTTTGCTCGAATTGAAACGGTAAATGGTTGTTTCAGAACTGGAGAAGTAAATTTAGTCGTTACCACAACTCAAATTCCAAACTCGTTTCAATTAACATATGAAGTATGTGACGATGAAGAAATAGACAATGATAACACAAACGGAATTGCTACGTTCGATTTTAGTTCTGCGGAAGCGCAAATCAACGCATTATTTCCAGTTGGTCAAAACTTAACAATCACATATTACGAAAACTTTGCAGATGCATTAGCGGAAATAAACGCGATTCCAGATATTAGTAATCACAGAAATGACGCGTCGCCAAATGTTCAAAACATTGTAGTTCGTGTAGATAGTGACGCTAACAATGCATGTTTAGGATTAGGAGAACACATTACACTAACAGTAAATCCGTTACCAGTTCAAAATGCAATTACGGACTATATTGTTTGTAGTGATGTTGCCAATCAATTTACATTTGATTTAACTACGAAAGATGCAGAAATTATCAACGGACAATCAAATATTGATGTTACTTATCACGAATCTCAAGCGGAAGCGGAAGCAAATACAGGCGCAATTCCAAGTCCGTACACAACGTTTCCTAGAACAATATATGTTCGCGCGGTAAACAATGTAACTGGTTGTGTAAATACGACCATGAATTTTGATTTGATAATCAATGAAAACCCTGTTGCAAACATGCCAACAGACTTAAATGTGTGTGACGAAACTCCTTTTGATGGGTTCACTTCCGTAGATTTAAACATAAAATCAGCAGAAATAATTGGCTCGCAAACTGGTGTATCTGTTCAATATTACCTGACTCCGAATGATGCCCTAAACGACACAAATCCACTTGCCAGCCCATATGCAAACACAAGTAATCCACAAACCATACATGTCAGAGTTGAAAATGGTACAACAGGTTGTTTTAGTGTGACTAACTTTGATATCATTGTGAGTGAAGCACCAGTAGCAAACACTCCAACACCTTTAGAATACTGCGACACAGACAACGACGGTTTTGGTATTTTTGATATCAGAAGTACAGAAAGTGAAGTTACAGGCGGCGTAATTCCAGGGCAAGTAACAGTTACTTACCACGAAACTCCAGAAGATGCAGACAATGATGTGAATCCACTTGCTGATACATATACAAATATCAACGCATACAATCAAACAATTTATGTTCGTGTGGAAAATGTAATTACAGGTTGTTTCAATGTAGTTCCACTTGCGCTGATTGTGCATGATTCTCCAGAAATTGCTGGGTTAGATGTGGTAAGTTTAGCAGAATGTGATGACGCTTCCGCAGATGATATTGCGCAGTTCGACCTCACCCAAAGTGAAACAGACATTCTAAATGGAGAAGATCCAACCACGCATACAGTTCGGTATTACAATACGCAAGCAAACGCTATTGCGGGAACAAACACAGGAGAAATTAACAATACAAACGCTTACAGCAACATTCCACCAAGTCCACAAGTGATTTGGGTTCGTGTGGAAGATATAGTAACAGACTGTTTTAGTATTACAAACTTAACGCTGATTGTAAACGAGCTTCCAGTACTGATGCAACTTGCAGGATTAGAAGCCTGTGATGCGATTTCTTTAAACAACGGAATTGAAGTTTTTGATTTAACTTCATTAGCAGAACAATTACTAAACAACGTTCCAGGAATCAGCTTGCAATACTATGCAAACATGGCTGATTTAACCAACGATGCGCCAATTGCTACGCCAACCATGTATAGCAATACAGAAATTGGCGTACAAACCATTTTTGTAAAAGCGACGAACGATACTACAGGCTGTGAAAACACAATTACTTTTGATCTTAGAGTAAATCCACTGCCAAGTCCAACACTAAATCCAAGTGGAATGCTTGATACAGAAACGTGTGATGATGACAATGACGGTTTTACTGCTTTTGATTTAAATGCCCTAATCAGCGATATTATCAACAACGAACCAGATGTAGTCTACACTTTCCATGAAACAGAAGCGGACGCGAATAATAACTTAAACGCGCTAAATAGTCCATATACAAACATTGTAATGGATAATCAAACGATTTATGTGCTTGCTACAAATACGGTTACAGGTTGTTTCACGGTAACTCCATTACAATTAAATGTCATTCCAATTCCTGTATTGCCACTCAACATCACAGATTTAGAAGAATGTGACGATGCAGACAATTTAGATGGTTTTGCAATGTTCGATTTGACAGAAACACAAACAGAAATCTACGGAACACAAACGCCAGGAAACTTCACGCTAAGCTATCACGAAACTGAACAAGATGCCATTGATGATGTTTCGCCAATTGTAAATCTTACCAATTACACAAATACCACAATCAATCAACAAACAATTTGGGTGCGATTAGAAGACAATGCAACGGATTGTTATGCAATTGAAGACTTTGATATCATTGTAGTTGGTCCGCCAGTACTTGTGCAACCAACAGCATTTTCATTATGTGATGACCTCGAAAGTGGCGATGAAAGTGATGAAATTTCAACCTTCGATCTTACTGAAAAATACATCGAAATCACAGGTGGAAATACGAGTTTAACATTGACTTATTACGCAAATCAAGCAGATTTAAACAGTAATACTCCAATAGCAGATCCAACAGCGTATCAAAACGTAACGAATCCGCAAGTGATTTACATTCAAGCAACTAATCCAGCAGGATGTACTACAGATATTACCATGACACTTCGTGTACTTCCAATTCCAACACCAAACACTACGCCAACAATCTTAGAAGCGTGTGATGACGACAGCGATGGAGATGCAACTAACGGAATGCTGATTTTCGATTTAACTCAATCAGAAGATGAAATTGTAGACAATGAAAGTAATGTGAGCGTAAGTTATCATACTACACAAATGGACGCAGATGATGATATCAATCCAATTATTGATCCAACGATGTATAACGTTGACATGGCAAACGCCAATGCAAACGGACAAGTCATTATCTATGTGCGAGTAGAAAGCGACATTCAGATTGATAGCAACATGCTTCCATGTTATAAAATTGTAGAATTACCAGTTGTGGTAAATCCACTTCCTGTGCTTACAGATATTGCTTTTACCTATGTTTTCTGTGAATATGACAATGATAATGTAGGTCAATTTGATTGGGATGTTGTCACAGCTTCGCTAGATTTATTAACAACTCCGCAAGATGTAGCAGACTTTACCGTAACGTATCATCCAACTGTGGCAGATGCATTAGCAGGAACAGCGGCATTAGCCAACGGATTTGAAAACACCACCGATCCACAAACGGTTTTCATTCGCGTAGTAAATACAACTACAGGATGTGTAAACACCAATAACATTGCAAGTTTGGAGCTCAGTGTAGAACCAATTCCAACGGCAACTGCGCCACCAACCTATGAACTTTGTGCAACAGATCAAGCAGATCAAAATACCGCCGTATTTGATTTAACTTCGCTTGATGCTACAATCATAAACGGGCAAATGGACATGGCAGTAGCGTATTATGAAAACATGACAGATGCAGACGCAGACAGCAACGCAATTGCAAATGCAACGAGTTATACAAACACTTCAAACCCACAAACGCTATTTGCACGTGTAAGACAAACCATAACAGGTTGTTTATCCGATCCAATACTAGTAATGTTACAAGTAAATCCATTGCCTATATTTAGCTTGCCAGCAGATGATATTCTGTGTGTCAATGCAAATACAGGAATCGCATCAGATATCAGGACTATTGGTTCAGACTTTGGCGCAGGATTCACCTATCAGTGGACAACACCAAATGGAACATCAACAAACGCAACAGTTACTGTAGATATGGCAGGAACGTACAGCGTAATTGTGACCGATGGAAACAATGCAACCAATTGTACTTTTGATGATAGTGTGACGTATCAGGCATCATCAGCGCCAAGTATTTTAGACATACAAGTGACCACACCAGCTTTTGCAGATACGCATAATGTTGTGGCAACGGCAAGTGGCGGATCAGGCAATTACGAATATCAATTAGATGATGGAAATTGGCAAATAGATGGAACATTCTTAGACTTACAACCAGGTGAACATACTGTAACAGTAAGAGATACTAACGGTTGTGGAGAATTGGTAAGAACCTTCGAGTTAATCGACTTTATGCAATTCTTTACACCAAACGGCGATGAATACCATCCGACATGGAATATTATCGGACTTAGAAATCAACCAGGTGCACGAATTTACATCTTTGACAGATATGGAAAACTATTGAAACAAATAAGTCCAGCAGGACAAGGTTGGGATGGAACATACAACGGAACGCCAATGCCATCAGCGGATTATTGGTTTAAAGTAGAATATGTAGATCCATTTAGTGGAACGCTAAAAGAATTTATAAATCATTTTTCGTTGAAGAGATAGTTTAGATAAAAGACTTTAGACCGCTTTGCTGAAAGACACAAGATAATAGACTTTCTCAACGAAGTGTATTTTAGTGTTTTTGAGCAAAAAAAGATATTTTAAAAAAACCGAAGCATATAAAACTCTTCGGTTTTTTTATGAAGTTGGATTGACTTATAACTTCATAACGTGAGTTCGACATAAGTTTACTCAAATAAAATTTTGAACACATTTTCGCAATAAGTAATAAGTATCTCATTTTCATATCATTATTTTCGTTTTCTTTGCTCGCACAAAGAAAAGAAACAAAAGAAAGTGCGCTTTTCCAGAGGTATTTTTAGTTTTTCTTTTAGGGAAAAACTAAAACCGCATGAATTTTTCTAAATTTTCTCCAAGGATTCGAAAATTCTTAACGAAAAATCCCTGCTATACTGCGGAAAAGACAAAAAAATACTCTGAAATTTTAGATCGAACTCAGGTTCATAGTAAGCATTATAGGCTTGTCCAACGAACAGCTATTACCTACTGGATTTATATAGATTGGCATATCTCAATAGAAGCTTTTTGTAACCACCTTTTTTAAAGTTGAATTCTCCAATAAAAGAATTTAAATCTTCTAGATTTCCTTCAATTTTAACTAGTGTACCTATTCCGAATCGAATATGAGCAACTTTGTCTCCTTTTTTTAATTGGCTGATTTCTGTTACAGTTAATTTCTCTTCGCTAGAATCAAATTCATCAAATAAAGGTTCTTCATTAACTGGTTTAGGATTATTGTCTCTTGTTTGAGGTTTTGAAAAGTTTTCAATATTGTTTAATCGTTTGTCGATAGAACTTAAATTATTCAGAATTAATTCAGTTTCAATAGAGATATTTGTTGAGCCATTTAATTCTGCTGGGGTTATTCCAAGTAATTTTACTAATGAGTTTATTTGTGTGTCTTTTTCTTTAAAAGTTACTTTTATAATTTCTGCTAAGTTTTCGACAATATCTTGCACGTTATCAATTCTTAAATTTTCATCATATTCTAAATCTCTGAATCCTTGAATATCAAATATTCTATTTGTTTTAGAATCCTTTATTAAAACGACTGGCTTATTAAATGCTTGTCTAATACCAAGCTCATATAGTACATTAGGGTTCTGTGTACTTAAATCACAGAGTGCCATATCAGAATCAATAATTCTTTTTAAAATATCTAACGCAATGTGGTTTGTATTAAGTACATCATCCGCTCTTACAGGTTTGAAGTCAGCCAATATACAAGCAGGTTTAATTATGTATTCGTAAACTCTTAAGAAATGACCTTTTGAATAATTGGGGTTATCACTTATTGGCATTATAATAAAGCAGGTTCTTTTCATTTTTTCGTATTATAGCTAACGTATTTATAATGAACACATGCTCATTATAAAATATATGTTTCTTACAAATCTAACCGTTTTTTAATGAATCTGAAAGTAGAAGCAACTACATAACAGGGCAGAATCATACTTTTAAATTTAATATTCTGAGTAAATAGTCTTCATTCCATCCAGCTTCAAGTCTTTTGCTTTTCATAGATAGCTTTTTAGAGGTTTCATTTTTCAATAGATTTAAAGCAATTTTAAGCAGAATAGAATAATTTTGAGCAGCATTTCCTGCTCTTTTTCTAGAAGCATCTTCAGAGAAAGCTACATCTAAAGTCCAATGTAATTTATTTTCTACCGCCCAATGCGAGCGTATTTTAGATTGAAATTCACTAGCATCATTTCGTAAACTTGAAATATAATATCGTGTCGCTTTTTCTGTCGCTTTATCACTATTTTTAAATTCACGAATGCTATCTATTTTTATAATACTTTGTAAATTTTTCCATTGATTGTCCTGTTCAATAAACTTAAAATCAGTAATTACGCTACATGTTCTAGTTTCAATACGCCCATGATCTAAATCATGTTTAGTGTATGTTTCTAGTTGTTTGGAAAACCGAAACTCATCTTCAATATGTTCTAATAACTGCGGTTGATTTGCTTTAACTGCTAAAATATAATCAGCATCTAGTTCAATTATTTTTTTTGCAATTTCTTTTTGAGTTCCCATAGCATCTATTGTAATAGTATTTCCTGCAATACTAAGGATGTTCAGTAATTCTGGTATCGCAGTAATTTCGTTTGACTTTTCAGCTGTTTTAACTTGACCTAGAACAAGATTGTTTTCGCAAGCCCAAGCACTAACCATGTGAATTGGCGATTTTTTACCATGAGACTTTGCGCCACGTATCGTTTTACCATCAATCGCAATTATTTGACCTTTACTTAAATTTGCAATTGAATTGACCCAATCAATAAAACAAGATTCAAATTGTTCACTATCAATAGCTGAAAAGACTCTATTGATAGTTACTTTCGAAGGAATACCGTTAGGTAATTCTAAGAATTTCTTTAAAAAAGGTTCTTTTGATTTGGCAAACCCAGCCATTTGTTCCCAAGTTTCTGCCCCAGAAATCACTGCAATTATACCAATAAGAAGGATATCTACTAAATTATGAAGCTTGTTTATATGGCTTCTGTGGTCTTGTATTTGCCCAAAAATGTCTTTTAAGTTATCAGATGGTTTCATTGAGTTAAGTAATTGATTATCAGTATAATATACGAATAATTGATAACTTAAACAATTAATAATCAGGCAAATAAATGATTATATTGTCTTAAAAAGTATGATTCTGCCCTGAACTACATAAGTAAATATTAATGGTTTCGCTAGCGTAATATTAACAAATACTTGAGTTTTCAAAGAAGAACATACAAATTATTATACTCCAAAAACACCCAAATCCCAAAGAAAAACAACTCCCATTTTTTTATCAACTCAGAATTTGTTACTTTGAAAGCATTAATCAATTTTGTGTGAACAAGCTAACGTACATCAGTATTTTTCTCTTTTTAGGTTGTTTTTTAAACACGTTCAAAACGGCTGCGCAAGATATTTCCCTGTTCCAACAATTCAATGGTCGGTACGATTATACAGCACTTGGAAACACACTCAATACTGTCGAAAATGGTGCTGGAGGCATTTGCGTAATCAATACATCTTCTAGCGCAAGCTTATTTTTAAATCCAAATGAAACTATGGTTGCCGCCTATTTATATTGGGCAGGTTCGGACGATGGCGATTTTAATATAGAACTCAACGGAATTCCCGTCACAGCACAACGTACGTTTAGTGATTCTTTGAATGCAAATAGAACGTTTTTTGCAGCTTTTGCCGATGTCACAAGCATTGTGCAAACGATAGGCAATGGAAATTATACGGTAAGTGAATTCGATTTAACGTCCGTGATTGCTCCGTATTGCCCGACAGGAACGAATTTTGGCGGTTGGGCAATGACAGTAATTTATGAAAATCCTGCGCTTCCGCTGAATCAACTCAATGTATATGATGGTTTGGAAAGTGTGCCTGATATGTTGGAAATTACGCTTTCCAACCTCAACGTTTTTGACAATATGGGCGCAAAAATTGGCTTTATTGCATGGGAAGGTGATCGTGCTATAAGCGTAAACGAAACGTTGCGAATTAATGGAAATATTATAGAAAATTTTCCGCTAAATCCAGCAGATAATGCATTCAACGGAACAAATAGTTTTACAGGCGCGACCAATTTATACAACATGGATATTGATGTGTACGGCATTCAAAATTTTATAGCGATTGGCGATACACAAGCGACAATTTCATTGACTTCTGGACAGGATTTTGTGATGATTAATAATATTATCACCGTTTTAAACAGTCAACTTCCTGATGCAACTGTTACGATTAATCAAGTTGATTCAGCATGCGATTCCAGAGAATTAGACCTTACCTATACAATCTCGAATACGAATAGTACTGCGGCTTTACCTCAAAATACGCCGATTGCTTTTTATGCAAATGGAATTTTGATTGCAACCGATGTAACTCAGGTAGAACTTCCAATTGGCGGAAACATTCAACAAACGATTACGGTTACAATTCCTGCAACGATTCCGAATACTTTTGATTTACTAATTGTCGTTGATGATGATGGAACTGGTACAGGAACTGTTGATGAAATTAATGAAGATAATAACAATGCCTTAGAATTGACATTGCTTCCAACTTCGCCCATTCTTCCAATTTTGCCTTCTCTGCAATTGTGTGACAATAGCGAGAATCTACTTTTCAATTTGACTTCGCAAGAAGCGTTATTCACCGAAACTTCGCTAACATTTGGGTATTTTGAAACGTTCCAAGATGCTTCAAACAATACGAATATGATTATCAATGCTGATTCGTATAGTAGTGTAAATTATCCAACAACAATGTATATAAAAGCTACAAACAGTACTACGTTGTGTACTTCTATTGGAGATTTTGAATTGCTCCTTTTAGAAAGTCCAACAGCAAATGAACCAGCAAATTTAATCGCGTGTAAATTAAACGATATAGATTCCGTTACTTTTAATTTAACATTAAACGAATCCACTATAAATTCAACAGCAAATAACATTTTTACGTATTACGAAACGGCAAATGCTGACGGAACGTTTCAAGATGAAATTACAATGCCAACTGCTTACGACAACACATTCAATCCACAAACAATTTATATAATTGTTACAAATACAAATGGTTGTACAAATTCTACTTCTTTTGAGATCCTAGTTGAAGATTGTGAAATTTACATTCCAAATGGTTTTTCGCCTAATGGCGATGGAAAAAATGATGTGTTTAATATTCTAAACCTAGAAGCACATCCAAATCATGAAATTCATATTTATAACAGGTACGGAACGCTGATATTTATTGGTAACAAAGCAACTTCTCGCTGGAATGGTTACGCGAATAGAGGAACTCCAAAAGATAAAAAATTACCCACAGGAACCTACTTTTATGTATTGTATTTGAATGACCAAAATACCTTAGCAAGTCCTTTATTACTTGAACAAACGTATACAGGTTGGGTTTATTTACAGAATAATTAAGCTCATTTTACGTTAATATCATAGGATTTCTGTATTTTAGTATTAATGTGTAGTTAATTAAAAAACAAGTCGTTGCCTCCAAAAATAGTTTCACAGGCATTATATTATGTATATATTTGCGCATAATCTATATAGCCTATACAACACGAATGATTGCAGTTTGCCCAACTAAAATCATGTTTGTCGGAAACAATGACTTAACCCCATTCCTATGAAAAAAGTTTTTTTCACACTTTTTACCCTTTTCGCTTACCAAATAGTTTCTGCCCAGCAAGTAACTACAAACGAGTCATTTACACTACAAGAATTGGTAGATCAATTGGTTCAAGGATGTGTAGAAGTTTCAAATGTTTCATCCTCTATCAACGGAAATGTAAATGGTTTTAATAGTTATGCCTATTTCGATCAAGCTGGTTCTGGCTTTCCTTTTGCAAATGGTTTGGTACTAACTTCTGGTCGTGCATCTGAAGCTGGAACTCCCGTAAATACAGCGCCATTGAATAGTGGAACTACAACTTGGGGAACGGATCCAGATATTGAAACCGCTTTGGGCGTGATGAATACTATAAATGCAACTTCCATAGAATTCGATTTTATCTCAGCTACGAATCAAATAAGTTTTAATTATTTATTAGCTTCGGAAGAATATGCGGAGGATTTTCCGTGTCGATTTTCTGATAGTTTTGCTTTCTTAATCCGAGAAACGGGAAGTACAGCACCATATACAAACATTGCAGTTGTACCAGGAACAACTATTTCTGTAAGTACAAGTGTTATTCACGATGAAATTGTTGGCTTCTGCCCTGCCGAAAACGAACAATTTTTTGAAGGCTATAACTTAGGCGACACCAACTACAACGGACGAACTACGGTATTGACAGCAACAGCGAGCTTAATTCCGAATCAACAGTATCATATCAAATTAATTATTGCAGACGGAACCGACCAAAATGCAGATTCTGCTATTTTTATTCAAGGAAATAGTTTCAATGCCACGGTTGATTTAGGTCCAGATGTAATTACATGTGCAGATTCATACTTACTAAATGCAGATATTGGAAACCCTTTAGCAACTTTTGAATGGTTTAGAAACGGAGTTACCATTCCTGGAAGTGTTGCTAGTACACATGATGCTGTACTGACTGGAACACACAGAGTTGAAATCACAATTCCGATAGGAACTGAGCTATGTGTCATTGAAGATACTGTTGAAATAACGCTAAATTCTCCTCAATCTGCTGGACCAATCACAGATTTTGAATTGTGTGATGATGCTTCACTAGATGGAATTGAGAGTTTCAATTTAACCACTAAAGAAGCTGAAATTCTAACTACTGTGCCGCCTGCAAATTATACGGTTACGTATTATCCAACACAAAACGACGCCGATAACGATACAAATGCACATCCAAATACAATTCAAAATACAACATCGCCACAAGAAGTTTTTGTACGTGTGTTAGACATTGACAATGGTTGTTTGGCGTTTACAAGTTTCAACTTAGTGGTAAATCCGATGCCTATCATTACACAACCAACACCTTTTGATATTTGTTCTGATAACGGTACGGCTGCTATCGATTTAACGGTACGAAACGATGAAATCACAGGAATGAATCCTGTACTTGGAGTTACCTATCACAATTCGCAAAATGATGCGGACAACAATTTGAATCCAATCATTGGAAACTACACAAATTCATCACCAAATGATACTGTTTTTGTGCGTGTTGTAGATACACAAACTGGTTGTGCAATAACGACAACATTACAAGTAAATGTTAGCACTTCGCCTATGTTGAATCCTCCTGACCGAAACTTAATTGACGCTTGTGATGCTGATCACGATGGCTTTGCAACATTTGACTTTACAGATTTCCTCAATGAAGTTACCATGGGATTAACGGGCGTTACAACTACGGTACATACTTCTTCTGATGATGCTAATACTGGTGCCAATCCGGTTCCTGACGTAACAGCTTTTGACAATACCGTTATTGACCTACAAACACTATATATTAGAGTTGTGGATGCTGCTGGTTGTTTTACGGTCACGCAATTTGTGGTACACAGTAATGCGTTATTAACCGCTACAAATATTGAAAACGTCATTCGTTGTGATGATCCGAGTAATGATGGTATTTTTGAATTCAACCTTCAAACGGTTTTTGATAGGATTCAAAATAATTTGGATTATGTGGGTATTGTATTTTACGAAAGTGAAGATGATAGAACCAATGCTGTAAATCCTATTGACATTACAGTTCTATATTCAAACACTTCCAATCCGCAAGATATTTTCCTAACACTTTCAGATGATATGGGCTGTGAAGATTTTGCTGAGATTACCTTAACTGTGCATCCGAATGTTACGGCTCCAAACCTTGGCACGTTAACGTATTGCGACACCGATGATGACTTCGTTGTAGCAATTGATTTAACTACATTTACATCCACAATTCAAGGCGCAAATACCACATATACTATATCTTATTATGAAACACCAGGCGATGCGAACGTTTTTGCCAATCCTATTGTAGCTCCGTATGTAAACTCATCCAATCCACAAGAAATATTTTATAGGTATACCAATCCTGCAACGAACTGTACAGAAATTTCATCGTTTCTTATTGAAATATTGCCAGCACCAACAGTTATGCAACCGTCTACCTTGTTAAGATGTGATGAAGATACTGACGGTATTGCAGATGTAGATTTAACGCAAAGTCAACCAGAAATTATTGCAGACTTAACCAATATCAACATTAGCTATCATTCCTTGGAAGCAGATGCTTTTGAGAATACCAACATAATTCCAGATCCTACTGTCTATAATACAGCAACATCATCTGCATATGTTCGTGTAGAAAATGCTACAACAGGCTGTTTTACAGTAGTAGAACTACCGATTATTGTAAATACAATTCCAGAAGTTATTGCCACAGATTTTTATCAATTGTGTGAAACAGATGCAGATCAAACTGAAAACTTCATTATGGAGATCAAAGATGATGAAATCTTAAATGGTCAAACAGCAATGACAGTTTTCTACTATCCAACGGATCAAGATGCTTTGGACAAAACAAACGAAATTGACAAAACGGTTTCATACGCAAACCAAACAAATCCGCAAACAATTCATGTGCGTATTGAAAATGATACAGATCCAGATTGTTTTGCAGTTTCTTCCTTTGTAATTCAAGTAAGTCCTGCGCCAATGTATAATGAGCCAACAGATATTTTTGTCTGTGATGATGCTAGTAATGACGGAATTGACACGTTTGATCTTACCGACACAGAAGCAGAAATCCGTGCGGGAATTTCACAAAACTTAGTCATCTCTTTTCACTTATCTTTTGATGATGCAACGAATAATGTAGATCCGATTGGAAATACATTTACCAACGTTACAAATCCGCATGCAATATATACCAGAATTACAAATGATTCTGACTGTATGATTGTGGTCGATTTTGAATTAAATGTAATTCAAGTTCCTGAAACAAATCCGGCACCAGATGTAACGGTTTGTGATACAGATTATGATGGACAAGTTCTTTTCGATTTGACAGAAGCTGAATTCTTTATATTAAATATCAGACAAGATAATGTTGTCATCACCTATCACGAAACACAAGAAGATGCAGACGATGGAACCAACGCAATTCCTGACCCAACAAATTATACAAACGTAACCAATCCGCAACCAATTTTTGTACGATTAATCAATACCATTTCGGGTTGTTATGTCGTAATTCCGTTTACATTACATGTGAATTTACCACCATTGCTAAACAATGTTACAGAAGCTACTTTCTGTGAAGCCGAAATACCTGGAACAGTCGATTTACGCCAAATAGACGAAATCATCATTGATGATGCTACAGGTGTTTCCTTATCATATTACAATTCGGCGGCAGACGCAGACACTGAAACCAATCCGCTTCCTGATATTTACACCTATGCTACAAATCCAGAAACAATCTTTATCAGAGCAGAAAATGATGATACAACTTGTTATTTTGTAGATAGTATTGACATTAACATCAATCCGAATCCAGATGCAAATCCTGTCAGTGATATGGAAGCCTGTATCAGTAACAGTACAGATTCTACGCAAGTATTCAATCTATCACAACAAACAGCAACCGTATTAGGAGCGCAAAATCCAGCATTATTTACAGCAAGTTATCATGTAAGTATTGAAGATGCACAAAATGATGTAGCTCCATTACCAACATTATACAGCGCGTTTAACGGACAAATTATTCATATCCGTGTCGAAAACAATACAACAGGTTGTTATGACACAACTCAATTCAATACCATAATTCACCCTTTGCCAGAAGTAAATCTTCCAGAAGATATTACCTTATGTCTAAACGATCTTCCACTAACAGTAACCGCAGGTTCGGCAACTGGAAACACATACGCTTGGTCAACAAGTGAAACGACAGCTTCTATTAATATTACTTCCATCGGAACCTACGACGTAACTGTCACAAGTCCGTTTGGTTGTTCAGCAATGGCAAGTTTTACGGTAAACGAATCGGAATTGGCTACTATTGTTGATATTGATGTCGTACACTTCTCTGACAACAATACAATCACCGTAACCGCAAGTGGAAACGGAGATTACTTATATTCGTTAGATGGTGGAACGCCGCAAGTTTCAAATGTATTTGAATTTGTCGGCCCAGGATATCATACGGTAACTGTTTCAGATGTAAATGGTTGTGGCGAAGTAAGCGAAGAAGCTGTAGTCATTGATTACATTCAATTTGTGACGCCAAACAATGATGGTTTCAATGACACTTGGCACATTATCGGAATCGAAACGCTTCCAAAATCGATAGTATATATCTTTGACAGATATGGAAAACTCATCAAAACCTTACGTGCTGGCGATCGTGGTTGGGACGGAACGTACAGAGGTCGTAAACTGCCTTCAAGCGATTATTGGTTTTTAGCAGAAATAAAAGATGGTCCAACATCATTTGATGTAAAAGGTCATTTTACGTTGAAACGGTAATATCTATGGGAAAAATTAAAATAGTTGTATTCATTTTAGGTTTATTTTTTGGGGAAGAAACAATTGTTAGCTTACAACATTCAACCTAAAAATCATTTCATAATACTATATATATGGTTCAAATTGAAGAAAAGTATTCTGATGAAATTGAAGAAATTTGGAAAAACCCAAAGTTTCAAGAAATAACAGTTTGGAATAATGCTGACAAAGTTCATGACAGAATTATATCTAGAGGTTATGCAATTCACAAAGAAGTAATTAAGAATTCGATTCTTTTTATTGGTATCAATCCATCTTTTAAAAAAGGATCAGATACAAAAAGTCACTTTTTTAGCATGGATCAGACTGAAAACAATTTAGAAGGAAAAATTCATCCTTATTTTAAAAAGTTTGTTGATATTTCGAATAAACTAAGCATTAAATGGTCTCATTTAGATTTTTTTTTCTTTCGAGAAACAAAACAACGTTTTGTAGATGAATTACTGAAAGATAATATCAGTAAGGATTTCCTTGATAAGCAATTACAAATTTCAAGAGAAATAATCCTATCTGCAAAGCCAAAAATTATTGTAGTTTCTAATACTGCTGCCAGATATTTTATGAAACAAAATAAACACAAAATATCTACAAACTTTGAGTTTGAATTTAATCCAGAATTAGGAACAGAAATTATTATAAACAATTCAGAGTTGGAAGGTACTCCTGTATTTTTCACAAGTATGCTTACTGGTCAAAGAGCTATTGATAATGGATCATACAATAGATTAATTTGGCATTTAGATTTTGTTTTAAAACAGATTGACAAAGAAAATTATCAAGGTCTCAATTATGAAATGCGAAATACTGATTTTTTAGTTTAAAGTTTTACAGACACATTTCCTCACAACTGCAACTTCTTCAGTAGTTTTCATTATTTTTGCACTTCAGCGCGTTAAGGATTAAGGCATTGTTGGAGCTCTTTTGTGTTGGATTCCTGCCTTCGCAGGAATGACAATGCAAAAAGCGACTGCCGAAAGCCTGACCCTTGTGGTAACGCCCAAATACAGACATAAGCAAATACATTTTATGAAATTCAAATTAGTATCTGACTTTTCCCCTACTGGAGATCAACCGCAAGCCATCAAAGAATTAATTGCAGGAATTGAAGCTGACGAACGCTATCAAACCTTGTTAGGAGTTACCGGATCGGGAAAAACATTTACCGTTGCCAATGTGATTGAAGAAGTTCAAAAACCAACGCTTGTTTTAGCACATAATAAAACGTTGGCAGCACAATTGTACTCAGAATTTAAGCTATTCTTTCCTGAAAATGCAGTGGAATATTTTGTGTCTTACTACGATTATTATCAGCCAGAAGCGTATATGCCGTCTTCGGGAACGTATATTGAAAAAGATTTATCCATTAACGAAGAAATTGAAAAATTGCGACTCAGCACAACTTCTTCCCTACTTTCGGGACGTCGCGATGTCATTGTAGTTGCGTCAGTTTCCTGTTTATATGGTATTGGAAATCCTGTGGAATTTCAGAAAAATGTCATCACTTTAGAACGTGAGCAAGTGATTTCACGAACTAAATTATTACATCGTTTGGTGCAAAGTTTATATTCCAGAACGGAAGCCGATTTTTTACGCGGTTCGTTTCGTGTGAAAGGTGATGTGGTGGATGTTTTTCCTGGTTATGCCGATTTTGCATTCAGAATTCACTTCTTTGGCGATGAAATAGAAGAAATAGAATCGTTTGATCCTGCCACAAATAATGTGTTGGAAAAATACGAAGAACTCACCATTTATCCTGCAAATATGTTTGTAACCTCGCAAGATGTGTTGCAAAATGCCATTCATCAAATTCAGGAAGATATGGTAAAACAAGTAGATTATTTCAAGGAAATAGGAAAACATTTAGAAGCAAAACGTTTGGAAGAACGCACAAATTTTGACTTGGAAATGATTCGTGAATTAGGCTATTGTTCTGGAATTGAAAACTACTCTAGATATTTAGATGGAAGAGCGCCAGGAACGCGTCCTTTTTGTTTGTTAGACTATTTTCCAGATGATTATTTAATGATTGTCGATGAAAGTCACGTAACTATTTCGCAAGTGCATGCGATGTACGGCGGCGATAGAAGTAGAAAAGAAAACTTAGTAGAATACGGTTTCAGATTGCCAGCCGCAATGGACAACCGACCTTTGAAATTTGAAGAATTTGAAGTCATTCAAAACCAAGTAATTTATGTAAGTGCAACGCCTGCGGATTATGAATTGCACAAAACAGAAGGCGTAGTTGTAGAACAAGTAATTCGTCCGACAGGATTATTAGATCCGATTATTGAAGTGCGTCCAAGTTTAAATCAGATTGATAATTTGGTAGAAGAAATTCATCTTCGCACCGAAAAAGATGAACGTGTGTTGGTGACAACTTTAACCAAAAGAATGGCAGAAGAATTGACAAAATATCTATCGCGAATTCAAATTCGATGTCGCTACATTCACAGTGATGTTGATACGTTGGAACGTGTACAAATTATGCAAGATTTGCGAAAAGGTATCTTTGATGTGTTGGTTGGTATCAACTTACTTCGTGAAGGATTGGATTTACCAGAAGTATCATTAGTAGCGATTTTAGATGCGGATAAAGAAGGTTTTTTACGTTCCGCGCGATCACTAACACAAACTATTGGTAGAGCTGCGAGAAACGTGAATGGAAGAGCAATTTTGTATGCGGATAGAATTACGAAAAGTATGCAAAAAACAATGGACGAAACCGAATACAGGCGCGAGAAACAAATAGAATACAATACAAAACATGGCATTACACCAACAGGATTGAACAAAGCTTTGAGTTCAATTCTTGGGAAAGATGATAGTTTGGCTTGGGAAGATGAAATTAAGGCGAAAGCTGCTGCCGAACCAGATTTGGAATACTTGACCAAAGCACAACTAGAAAAGTTAATTCGCGAAAAGCGAAAAGCAATGGAAACTGCCGCAAAAGAGTTGAATTTTATGGACGCTGCGAAATATCGTGATGAAATTAAGTTGTTGCAAGAGAAGCTATAAGTTTCGACACACTAATGCTTTTATGAGAAAATATACTTTTTTAACGTGAGTTTGATGTAAGTTTACTCAAATAAAATTTTGAACATAGCTTTGAAATAACTGCTAAGCATTTGATTTTCATTCTGTTATTTTCGTTTTCTTTGCTCGCACAAAGAAAAGAAACAAAAGAAAGTGCGCTTTTCCAGAGGTATTTTTAGTTTTTCTTTTAGGGGAAAAACTAAAACCGCATGAATTTTTCTAAATTTTCTCCAAGGCTTCGAAAATTCTTAACGAAAAATCCCTGCTATACTGCGGAAAAGACAAAACAATACTCTGAAATTTTATATCGAACTCACGTTTTTTTAAGATTGCAAATACAGTTCTAAAGTTCCTAAACCAATAGACTGCGTTGTGCCATCATTTTTCACGTATGAACGACTGCCTGTAATTACAATTGTATCATCATTTGTGTAGAATCCGTTCCAAAAATCAACAATACAATACGGCGAACCTTCTGGACGAACAGAAGCTGTAAAGTTGATATGAAATGGTGCTGTTCCGGTTCCGCCATCATTATTTTTGACCCAAGCATACCCGCCAACTTTCCCCGAAACTGTAATTGGTCCTTCTGGCGTAAAATTATGTACATATGTTCCTTGAATTTGACCATCGGAAGGATCTGCACTTTCAATTGTAATTGTCAATGTTTTGTTTAATGGCGCGTACGTACCTGTTTTTGGAACTGACATATCGTTTTTATTTTAATTTATAAAATGTTTTTTCAGTAGCTATGCCATTTATAAAAGTAAGAAAACTAATTGGCAAAATCGTGCAAACTATTCTGGAAGCTAAAAAATACGTAAAACTACGTGTTTGCAACTTTAACGAGATTTGTTAAGAATTCGCTAAAGTTTAGCAATGCAGAACTTCTTCAGATTAAAAACTTAATTTTATATGTATATTCGATTTTCAGAAAACTCAAAACTACAAAATTGAACTTCTACTTCACCCTACAATTTAAAAGAATCTATCGTCATATTGACGAATTTGGCGTCATTCCGCTGATTGGTTTTGCGCTATTACTTGCACTTTTTAGTTGGGTTTCTGAAGCTATTTTTAAAAATATTTCGCAAGCTTCGTATTACTATATTGGTATTGGCTTATTGTTAACTTTGAAGTTAGGAAACATAAAACGAACTGTCTTTTTACAAAAATGCTTTCCGCTAGAAACATTTTGGAAAGTACGCATGTTAGAAAATACGCTATTTGTGCTTCCGTTTAGTGGTTTTCTCTGCTACAAACAAGCTTTTATAGAAATAATTATCATTCATGTTGGTGCTATAATGCTATCATTTTTTAATAATCTAGGTATCAGAAGCATTACAATTCCAACACCTTTTGGCAAAAACCCATTTGAATTTGTCATAGGTTTTCGAAATACTTTTTGGTTATTTCCTGTACTCTACATACTCACCTATATTGCTGTTTTTGTTGATAATTATAACTTAGGAGTTTTTAGCCTGATTGCAGTTTTTGTATGTTGCATGTCGTTTTATTCAAAACAAGAACCTTTATATTATATTTGGATTCACAGTATGACATCAAAAGAATTTTTAAACCATAAAATAAAAACAGCAATCCTTTTCAGCAGTTTTTTAGTACTGCCAATTGTCATTGGATTGTCTTTATTTTTTTCGCTTGAAAGATTACAAATTACATTGTTGTTCACAGTGTTAGGGTATTCTTTTATCCTATTAACAATTATAGGGAAATACAGTAATTATCCATCACAAGTTCATCTATTTCAAACACTTGCCATGCTGGTTTGCTTACTGTTTCCGCCACTTTTAATTCTGATTATTCCATATTTCTACAAACGATCTATCAAAAAACTTAATTCTATATTAGTATGTTAAGTGTTATCAATCTTTCAAAATCATACGGGAAAAAGCAAATTCTAAATGAAATAGAATTGCATTTCAATTCGGGAGAAATTCACGGAATTGTTGGCGAAAATGGCGCAGGAAAAACAACCTTATTCAAATGTATTGCGGGTTTGGAATCATACGAAGGAAACATTCAATATGAAAAAAGAAATATCAAAAATGTTGTTGGGTTTTTAGAAACGAATCCAGAGTTTCTATCTAAAATTACAGGAAAAGAATATTTACAATTACTCTGTAATGCGCGAAATATTAAAAATGTAGACTTTAAAGAAAAGAATATTTTTGAGTTGCCATTGCAGCAATACGCAGAAACCTATTCCACAGGAATGAAAAAGAAATTAGCGATGACAGGTGTTTTACTTCAAAATAATGATGTTTTTATCTTGGATGAGCCATTCAATGGTGTTGATATTCAAAGCAATCTTATTATTAAAGAATTGCTGAAATTACTCAAAGAAAAAGGTAAAATAATCATCCTTTCCTTGCATATATTCTCCACATTACAAGACACTTGCGACGATTTACATTACTTAATGGCAGGTAAAATAAAAAAATCTGTAAAGAATAAAGATTTTAAAATCATTGAGAACCTCATGAAAGACGTGGGTTTGAGTGAAAAAATAAGAAAATTCAATATTAAATAATTGTAACGAACTTAAAAAAAATACAGAATTTGTTGAACATTTGCATTTTGATATTATCTTTGCGTATATCATAACAATTATTAAAATTTATTACAATGAGCAAAGGAACAGTAAAATTTTTCAACGACGCAAAAGGATTTGGATTTATCGTTGAAGAAGGTTCAAACAGTGAACATTTTGTACACATTTCTGGATTAATCGACGAAGTTCGTGAAGGAGATGAAGTTGAATTCGACTTACAAGAAGGACGTAAAGGTCTTAATGCCGTGAACGTAAAAGTAATTTAATATATATTTATATTTAATTCTTAAATGAAGTAAAAGCCTATCAATTGATAGGCTTTTTTTGTGTCTTATTTTTACGATTTACTACTTGTTATTACAAAAAAACTAATATATTTAATAGTAACCTGAGTTCGATGTAAAATTACAGAGTGTTTTTTTTGTCTTTTCCGCAGTATAGCAGGGAATTTTCGAATCCTTGGAGAAAATTTAGAAAAATTCATGCGGTTTTAGTTTTTCCCTAAAAGAAAAACTAAAAATACATCTGGAAATCGAAGATTCATGAGTTCCAAAATATAAAATAGAAATCACACGAACTAAAAGCGCACTTTCTTTTGTTTCTGTTTTCTTTGTGCGAGCAAAGAAAATGAAATTAATGTGCTGATAACGAAATATTTAACCAATGCTTTACTTATAAAAAGTACGATTATATTTTGAAATCATTATTATGAACTCACATTAAAATAAGTATATTTGCTATATGGCATTAACAAACAACGACATTTTCAAAAAACTTCGCGTGGCATTAAAGCTCCGTGATGACGATATTGTAAAAATATTAGAACTCGTAGATTTTAGAATCACTAAAAGTGAATTGGGCGCATTTTTCCGTACGGAAGATCATCCAAAATATAAAAACTGTGGCGATCAAATTTTACGTAACTTCCTAAATGCTTTGGTGATTCACTTACGTGGTCCGATGCCGAAGAAAGAAGACAAACCAAAATCAACACCTTCGACCTCTAAACGGAAGGAGAATAAATAATTATATTATGAAACTAAACTACACCTATCTCCTACTACTTATTTCCATATGTTTTTCATGCGGAAATGGAACTTCGCAAAATCAAGATCACGTTACAGCTACAATTGATAACAGCAAATTGTCTTGTGACAAAATTACGATGGAAAATCACACAGGGAAAATCAACAAAGATGAGTTTTCGTATGGAGAAAAAATCACGCTGTTTTATGAAAATATGACAGGATTCGTGCTACAAGACAGCTTGGCGTATCCAGATATGGACATTTTTGTAACTAATAAAAAAGGTGACACCGTACTTTCTCAAAAGAATTTATTTAAAAACACCAAAGAAGCGTATACGGAAAAGGATCTGAATTTACGAAGCAAACTTACATTTGCGACACCAATGATGCCGAAAAATTCGTATCAAATGCATATCAATATAAGTGATAAAAATGGCGACGGATATTATAATGTAAAGAAAGATTTTTCAATTGTTGACAATCCGTTACTAAAAACAAAAACAGTTGGCTTAACGTATGATGTATTGTATTTATACTCACAAACGCGGGACCTTGCCATCATTGATGATAAAATTAGTCCAAACGAAAGTGTATACATTCTATTAGAAAATTTAGAAGGTTATGATGTTGACGAAAATGGAAAAGTAGATTTGAGCGCTTCTATCAGTTTAACGGATGCAAAAGGAAAAGTTATCAATGAAGTAGGCGAATTATTCCCGGAACCTGTGAGTGCTAAAGATTTAAAAGATCAATTATACGCTTCACTTTCCATTACAGAAGGTAGTATTGACAATCCTGTAACGTGTCTTTTTAAAATAAGAGATAAAAAATCTGATAAAAGCTTTGAAACTTCTTTTGATCTTACTGTAGAATAATCCAAATAAGAAGACAATCTACTTTTATATCTGAGCGAAACCTATACTTTTGTCTCGAATTAAAGAATTTCTAGAATGAGCATTGAAAGAGAACTACAAAAACGAAGCAATTCTACATGTGAATTATGTAGCGCGACGGAAAAATTATCCGTTTATAATATACCACCAAATCACGAAAATCAATTAGAGAAATCTATATACGCTTGCAATACGTGTATTTCTCAAATTGAAGATCCTGAACTAATGGATTCCAATCATTGGCGTTGTTTAAATGATTGCATGTGGAGCGAAGTGAAAGCGGTTCAAATTGTTTCTTGGCGAATGCTACACAGACTGAAAAAAGAAGGTTGGCCACAAGATTTGCTCGATATGATGTATTTGGATGAAGACGATATAGCTTGGGCAAAAGCAACTGGAGAAGCGGACGATAAAGAAAACGCAATCAAACATTTAGATGTAAATGGCGTACAATTACAAGCTGGCGATAGCGTAGTTTTAATTAAAGATTTAAACGTAAAAGGCGCAGGTTTTGTTGCAAAACGCGGATCGGCAGTTCGTAACATTTCACTAACACATGATAATGCCGAACATATTGAAGGTCGCTTAAACGGGCAACATATTGTAATTATTACAAAATATGTGAAGAAGACATAAGCATTCTACAACATAAAAAATTACAAAACGACGTACTCTTTTCAGAATACGTCGTTTTTTTTATATCTTTAAGACTACAAATTATGTGTCAATAAATTAAAGAATAAATCAACATTGAAAAAATCAACAATAGCAAATATTAGAAAAATAGGGATTATAGGAATTGGTCCGAGAGGTGGATATGCTTTCGAAAAATTTATCGTAGCATTAACAAATAAAACCAATCTTTCTCAAATTCATTTTTTACTCTTTGAAGAAACTGGAAATTTTGGTAATGGAAGTGTCTATAACACGAATCAAATTGAAAGTAATTGGGTAAATATTACCGAAAGAATTTTACTGTTAGAGAAACGAATTGCCATTGATTTACCCGAAATACAAATTCCATCGTTTCCATCCTATCATGAATGGACAGGGAAAGATTTTGAAAAAATATCCAAAAATTACATCGATACGTATCCGCCACGAGCGGAAATTGGAACATACTTACAAGAACGATTTCAATCTTTTATAACTCCTCTTTTAGAAAATAAAGTTGTTACACTGTATTCTGAACAAGTAACAGAAGTAATTGTAGAAGCGCACCATAAGATTTCCATAAAAACGAATATAAAAACGTACAAAGAAATAGATGAAATTCTGTTAACAATTGGACATCAGCCAACTGAATTATCGGAGCAAATTTCTAAGTGGAAAGAGTTTGCTGCGAACCAAGAAAATATTCATCTTTTTACATCACCATATCCGATTGAGAATTTTTTAAAACCCCAAAACCTATTATCCGATAGTGTTGTTGGAATTAGAGGATTTGGACTGGCAATGATCGATATTACGAGAGCAATTGCAACAACACATGGTAATTTTATTATAAAAGACGCTGACACGAAAGCATGCGAATATATAGCTGATGCTGACTTTAACGGGAAACTTATTCCTTTTTCCCTTGACGGATTGCCGCCAGTTCCAAAACCATTAAATGCGCTAATTGATGAACAATTTACTCCGACAGCCAAACAACGCTCAGCTTTTGAAGCTAACATTGGAAATTCAAAAACTCAAAAAGAAGCGACAAGTCCTCAATTTTTGATGCAAGCATTTGCACCGATCGCAGCAACTATTTATGTAGCACTTGAAAAACATTTCTGTCAAAGAGAAAATTCTGCGGAAGCAATCGAAAAGATCATTTTGAAATGGTTAGAAGATCCTAAATATACACACAAAACAATCGTCCCGACAGAACAATCCGTTGAAAAAACCATGCAATATTTTATAGATATGGCGACAGGAAACAAAGCTATTAGCTTAGATTATTGCATTGGTCAAGTGTGGCGACATTGTCAACCATCCATTTATGAGCAATTATCTTTTAACAAATGTTCCGAAGAGGTATTTGCAGACATTATTGCTTTGGACGAGTCTACCAAACGATATTCCTATGGTCCGCCAGTTGAAAGCATTCAGCAACTTTTAGCATTGGTTAAAGCAAATGTGTTGAATTTAGAAATGCTAACTAAACCTGAAATTGAATTAACCGAAAAAGGTTGGTGTTTTCATGCTGATGGAAAGTCAGAAACTGCGAATATTATGATAAATTCTGTGTTGGATTCGCCAGAAATTAAATCTGTAAATTCGCCCGTTATAAAGAAAATGCTTGCTAATAATTTGATTGAAGCAGTTCATGATGATTTAGGTATTATCACTGATGAAAATGGCTATGTTGTTTCTAAAAATAAAGATACTAAAACACCAATTGCGTTGCTTGGAAGGTTGGCAAAAGGAACTATTATTGGTGTAGATGCAATTTTAGAATGTTATGGCTCACGTCCTGTAAAATGGGCAAAAGAAGCTGTAAATCGTCATATAAATTATCTTTCGACAGAGAAATGATTAAGGAAATTGAAGTCAAATCAGTTTTAAACAAAGCCAAGAAAAGAGATGCTTGGTTTTTGGACGATTATACGTTCAATCCGTATCAAAGTTAATATCGTTCAAAAAACCGTATAAAGTGTCGTTACAATAACTCCTTTTCCATCATCTAAAACAAAAGATACTAATTGCTTTTCGTTTTTTACTTTTAAATTAAATGGCGAAGCAATCAAGTCAATTCCACTATGTTTCTTCAACCGAATTCCTTGTCCTGAAATGATATCTATATTTGGTATAAAATCTCCTTTTGGTAGATGTTCTGTTAGAATAACATATTTAAAAACAGCTAACTTATTTATGATATTTTGCACTTCTGTATTCGATAAATGTTGCAATACTTGTCGCACCAAAGCACAATCTCCAGAAGGTAAATCAGCTACAGCAATATCCAAACAATGGAATTCTAAATTTGTAGATTTAAACGTTGATTTATTATGTTCTATAAGATCTGAAACAATATCAATTGCAAAATATTTCTTGGTATGTTTTACGAGTTTCTTTCCAATATTAAAATCGCCACAACCTAAATCGCACACAACTAGTGGATTCTCAAAAGAAGTCAAAAATGAAGTTACAGCTTCTACATATGGATTCACTATTTCAGGTTCATGCGAACCAGTTCCTGAATAAAAAACAGATTTGTTATCGCCCCAAAGTTTTAGTTCGTACACTTGTTCCATTGCAGCTTTCGTTGCCCAAGGTTTCTTTTTTTTTGGTTCTTTTTTCACAAAATAAATTATTAGTCTATCTAAAGTATAAATGTACAATAATATGCTATTTCATTTAGCCACGAATTCACGAATATTTTAGTCTTGCAATTCTTGTGAAAAGCTGAATCACATTTCGACATGCTCAACGTAAAAGTACAGCTTGATGCTAAGTGTAAAAGTCAAATAACCAAACATCTAAACGATCCAAAAGTGTTTACACTGAGCGGAGTCGAAGTGAAGTGAAACGATCCAAAACCTTGAATCTTTAAATTTTTGAATCCTTAAATTGAGCGAAGCAAAAAAAGGCTCGCCAATTTCTCGACGAACCCTTTTACATTAACTAACCAATCCTAAATAATTATGAAATCTCTATTGTGCGTTGTGGTTTTACTTTGTCTTCTTCTCTTTTTGGCAAAGCAACATTCAAAATTCCGTTTGTATACGTTGCTTTGATTTCTTCTTTATTCACCGTTTGCGGTAATTTAAAAGATCGTTTAAACGCTTCGAAACTAAATTCTTTACGTGTATATTTTTCCGCTTCCGCTGAACTCGTTTCAGTATCAACTTCTTTTTTTGCTTCCGTACTAATTGTCAATACATCGTGATCTAATGCCAGCTTAAAATCTTCTTTTGTCTTTCCTGGTGCTGCAACTTCAAGTATAAAATTGTCTGCGGTTTCTTTGATATTTGTAGCAGGAATATTTGTAGTACTTGCTACTTGATTTGCAATTCCGCCAAACCAATCTGTTTGAAATAATTCGTCAAAAATTGAAGGAAAGTCTGCGTTTTTTCTTTTTACTAAGTTCATAATTTTATGTTTTAAGTGATTAAATGTTTTTGTAATTTTAATACGAGTTGTGTATGGCAAACAGCATTCCAATTGAATAAATACGCCATTTTGACAGTTTTGCACATTTAAATAATGACAAAATGACATTTTTAGTATGGATTGATACGACAGCTTGACGGAATTTTGCTGTAAAGATTAGAAGTTGTTGTATGATTTTATATGTGATTTGAGTAGAATCCAAAAGATAAATTTGATTTTAATGGAGATTCGTATAACTTTAACTAAAACTAAATTTTAGTAATATTATAAATGACTAAAATCGCTTTTACACACACTTTATACACAAGCTAAAAATGAACAAACTGATTTTAATAATTCTCATTTTATTTTTAGGTTTTAGTTGCAAGAAGATTGATCAGACAGAAAAATTACCTGCAAAAATTGATCGCTTACATACGAATGGTTTAAACGCACTAAAATCTACTATTGACAAAATGAATCTTCCTAAAAAGAGTGATTCTGTTAAATTCTATGAAAAGAATGTGATTGGTGATTTCCTCTTTATTAGAGATTTGTTTCCAATAGAAGAAATTGATTCAATTGAGATCTATGGAACATTTAATAAGAAGCTAATTCAAGCTAAAAAAATTCCTGAAAATTCATTGCTTATTATCTATTTCAACAAGCAACGTTTGGCTAAAAATCGACTCAATCTACTACAATTTGAATGGAATGATTATCATAAAGTCGCAGAAGTTTTTTATAAAAAAGGAGCAATTACGTTTGAATTAGACAGACAATTATGTGTGTATTTAGTAAATTCTTGCGAAAACGAAGCAAAAAGCATCAAACAAATAGATATAACATTCAAAACTGCATTACATCAAAAATCATATGATTATGAGCGGATTATATCGGATTGCGGAACAGTTTCTTTTGAGCGGAGAGTGAATTAAGAAATAGTTTACATCCTATTCTTCTAAAAAATTAGAGATGACATCTATACTTAACTTTTCATTATTTCTGTAATCTAATTCATTTTCTTTTTACTAATTTAGGCTCATCAGACACAGAGTCATCCTTTCAATACTAAGATGAAAACAATAATTTTTCTTTTAATATCTAGTCTATTTATTTTTCAATTCTCGAAAGAGAAAAAAAATAATTTTAAAAATGTAACTGAATTTAATACTATTGAATTAGATACATTTAGAATAAATTGGTACTTAAACGAACCGATAGATTATAAAAGAATAGATACGGTTCAAATCGCAATTGTTAGAACTGAGTCCAAACCAACACCTTATTTTATTAAAGGAGACAATGTTAGTTATACTTACTATTATGAGAATAACATGGTTGGAGAAATGAAAGGTTTTCAACATAAAATCGATTCTACTTGGATATTTGGTCATAGTGGTTGGTTCATGAATTCATTCAAATGTGATTCAAAAAAATTACCCTTGAAATTTAATTTAGAAATTGGTTCAAGTGTAAGTAATTTTATTCAATTCTTTGGAAAACCAACAAAACAAGATTCAAAACACATGTTTTATGATTTTAGTCATTTTCGCTCGAGGAAAAAACTGAACATATATATTGAAAATGAAAAGGTTAAAGAAATAAAAATTACAAGTGTTAATTCCATTTAAAATTAGTAGTTACTCTAATTTCAAGACGAGACATTATCAACAAAAAAAAAGCCTCTCCAAACTGGAAAGGCTTTCTACATATAAATTAATTGAGTTATACACTTAGTTCTTTATTGATAATCAAATGGTTAACTGCATATTCCATGCTTAAAAAGCTAAACTCTTATAAAGATTATCCTTTAAATGGCATTAAGCAAAATTAAGTGTCTGATAATTATAACTTTATACAATTACTTAAGTGTATAACTCAATAAATTAAATCTAATTCTCTTAAGCTAAAACCGCTTGTACTTTATCAGCAGCTTCTTGGAATTCAACAGCAGATTGTACATCCAATCCAGAATTGTCAATTAATTCCTTAGCGATGTCTGCATTTGTTCCTTGCAGACGAACAATGATTGGCACTTTAATAGCGTCTCCCATGTTCTTATACGCATCTACAACTCCTTGCGCAACACGATCACAACGGACGATTCCACCAAAAATATTGATTAAAATTGCTTTTACATTTGGGTCTTTTAAGATGATTCTGAAAGCTTCTTCCACACGTTTTGCATCTGCAGTTCCACCAACATCTAAAAAGTTAGCAGGTTCTCCACCAGCCATTTTAATTAAATCCATTGTTGCCATTGCTAAACCAGCACCATTTACCATACAACCAACGTTTCCGTCAAGATCCACATAGTTTAGTCCTACTTCTTTCGCTTCAACTTCAATTGGATTTTCCTCACGTAAATCGCGCATTGCCAAGTAATCTTTGTGACGGAATAATGCATTTTCGTCTAAACTTACTTTCGCATCAACTGCCATAATTTTATTATCTGAAGTTTTCAATACAGGATTGATTTCAAATAATGATGCATCTGCCGAAACGTATGCTGTATATAATGAAGAAACAAACTTTGTCATTTCTTTAAATGCTAATCCGCTTAATCCTAAGTTAAAAGCAACTCTTCTTGCTTGAAAACCTAATAATCCCATTGCAGGATCAACTTCTTCTGTAAAAATTAAATGTGGTGTTTCTTCGGCAACGGTTTCAATATCCATTCCGCCTTCGGTAGAATACATAATCATGTTGCGTCCGGTTACTCTATTTAATAATACAGACATATAAAATTCGTTGGTTTCGCTCTCACCAGGATAGTATACATCTTCTGTGACTAATACTTGGTGTACACGTTTTCCTTCGGCAGAAGTTTGTGGTGTTACCAAATCCATTCCGATGATCTGTCCTGCGATTTCTTCTACTTCTTGAAGGCTTTTGGCAAGCTTTACTCCGCCACCTTTTCCGCGTCCACCAGCATGAACTTGTGCTTTAATCACATGCCATCCTGTTCCTGTTTCTTCTGTTAGTTGCTTTGCAGCCTCCACAGCTTCCGCAGGTGTAGAAGCGACTTTTCCTCTTTGAATGCGCACGCCAAAACTTGCTAATATTTCTTTACCTTGATATTCGTGTAAGTTCATTTTACGAAATTTTTTATAGAGCACAAATGTAAAAAATCGAATGCATTAAACCCAATTAATTTTGGTTTTTGATAAATTTAAAAAAGAAAAAGAGTCAATCTTTCAATTTACTCTTGCAAATACGGTAAAAAACGTGTGTAATTGTACAATCATAATAGCTGCAAATTATCTTTGACAACCTTGTGATGCTTGCTGCAAATTACATGCTGGTCTACAACTCACACAACTGCATGTACTTGCTGTTGGACAAGCATCTGTATCTTTACGTCCGCCAATATTCCCTTGTAATTCACTAATTTTTGTTTTGTTTAATACTAATGATTGAATGCTTCTTTTTTTCATAATTTAAAAATTTGATGTTTATATTTGAAAGATAAAACAACAAATCCAAAAAGTGAAGTATAGCAACTCGAGTTTTATAAATTTCGGGAACTACTATTTAGGATGAATTTTTAAATTGTTATAAATATAACTTTTTGTGTTATTTTTATATTTTTTAACTGTTTTTCTTTATCATTTTTTGAATTTTACATAGTTTTGAATTGTTAAAATTAGAACATGAAAGAATCCGATTTACTCAATATTGCACAAACATTTGGAAGTCCAACGTACGTTTATGACGCCAACAAAATAACTTCACAATACGAACGTTTGACGAAAGCATTTAAAAATGTGCCAAAGTTAAAACTACATTATGCCGTAAAAGCATTGTCAAATTTGAGTATTTTAAAGTTGATGAAATCGCTTGGCGCGGGATTGGACACAGTTTCCATTCAAGAAGTGCAATTAGGACTTGCCGCAGGATTTGACGTACACGAAATTATGTACACACCAAATGGAGTTTCGCTTGAAGAAATTGAACAAGCGGCGGAATTGGGCGTAAAAATCAATATTGACAATCTTTCAATTTTAGAGCAATTTGGAAGCAAACATCCAACGATTCCTGTCTGTATCAGAATCAATCCGCATGTAATGGCTGGCGGAAATCATAACATTTCAGTTGGACATATTGATTCAAAATTTGGAATTTCTATTCATCAAATTCCGCATGTATTGCGAATTGTAGAATTGACAAATATGAATATCAACGGAATTCACATGCACACAGGAAGTGATATTTTAGATATTGATGTGTTTTTATATGCTTCAGAAATTCTGTTTAAAGCAGCAACTAATTTTAAAAACCTAGATTTTATCGACTTTGGAAGCGGTTTCAAAGTTCCTTATAAAAAAGATGACATTCAAACCAATGTTGAAGAATTAGGCGAAAAATTAACCACACGTTTCAATCAATTTTGCCAAGAATACGGGAAAGATTTATCATTAATATTTGAACCTGGAAAGTTTCTCGTGAGCGAATCTGGTTATTTTCTCGCAGAAGTAAATGTCGTAAAACAAACCACTTCTACCGTTTTTGCAGGAATTGATAGTGGTTTCAATCACTTCATTCGTCCGATGTTGTACAGTTCGTATCATCACATTGAAAACATTTCAAATCCTGAAGGTCGCGAACGCTATTATTCTGTGGTCGGTTACATTTGTGAAACAGATACGTTTGGAAATAACCGCAGAATTAGTGAAATCCGCGAAGGCGATATTTTAAAATTTAACAACGCTGGCGCGTACTGCTTTTCTATGGCGAGTAATTACAATTCACGCTATCGTCCTGCCGAAGTTTTGTGGTATAACGAAGAAGCGCATTTAGTTAGAAAGCGTGAAACTTTTGATGATATTGTAAAAAATCAAGTGGAAATTGATATTTAGACTTGGTTAAACTCGTTCCCGCGTAGGCGGAAATCTCTTGGATCGCTTCGCTTTTAGACTTTTAGACTTGCTTGCGCAACTAAGACTTAGTTAGAAATTTGGAATTATAGAAGTTTTTAATCACTCAATCTTTAATTTTTCATTTAAAAAAGGTTTCTTTCTTCTGTGGGTTTATTTAACGAATAATTCCAAAAGAAACCATCTAATTTTATTGATTTTCTAAATTACCAATTGTAAAATCCTTTTCTATCAATAAACTTTACAATATCATAATTGACAGCTTTAATGGCTTCAAAAACACCAGCTTCTAATATTGGTTTGCTATAATTGTGCGTTCCTTCGGCATTGTCAAAAAAACGTCCTGCCGGATCAACCATTACGTAACTTCCTTTAATTGCATCGTTTGATTCTGGAACACAAACGGCTAACTCTTCATGTCTTTGTAAAAAGCTTTCGTATTGTGCAGTTGTGATTTTTAAATCTTCTATTTTCCCATCATTTTGCCCAGTAATTGGTAATACTTGAAAAATTTTCCATCGTTTCGGATTTGCTTCTTTAATAAAATCTACCATTAATTCTTTATAATTATGAGCATTCACAACTGTGTTGATTTTCAATTTATAACCATGTGCTTTTATAGCATTAATCCTGTCTTTATAAAATGCTTCCGTCAATGGAATTTTTCGTTCTGTTCTTCCAGTTTTTATGTTTGTTTCTTTATTCAAACTATCAATACTCAACGCAATCCAATCTAAATATGGTTTGTTTTGTTGTAAAAATTCGTCTGTTAATTTACTTCCATTGGTAACTACTGTTGTGTTTAATCCTAATTCTTTTGCGGTACGAATTAATTTAGGTAACCATTTACATAATAAAGGTTCGCCACCAACAAATGTAATTTTTTTGAATCCGTAATTGGCTAACGATTTTACAACTTCTACAGCTTCTGCTTCTGGTAAATGTCCTTTTGGTAAAATGGTTTGTTTCACATCTAAAAATGTAGCAAAACAAAACTTGCATCGCATATTACAAGGTTGCCACAAGTGAAAATTGACGCTTGGTATTGCCATTCTAGACTCTTTTTCTGTGCTTCCAATTCTATTTTTTCTTTTTAATTGTTTAATTTCTGTGTTCATGGTTTATATTTTAAATGGTTATTTTTTTAAATTCTTCTATAATTAAATTCGTGATTTCTTTCGGTGTTAACGAATCTGTATCAATCAAGAGATGATAGTTTTTTTCGTTGGTAAAATCCACGTTATAACTTGATAAAAAACGTGTTCGCATGTTTTCATTTCTAGTGTCTATCGCTTTCGCTGAAATTGTCTCATCAGTTCGGTTTGCGGCTTTAATTCTACTTACTGCTTCTTGGTCTGAAACTTTGAGCAATACATGAAAAGCATTCTGTATAAACTTGAATCCGAGTCGATAATCAATAACTAAGTTGTCTTTCGAATTACATTCTATTTGAAACTTTTTGTCGATCTCTGCATCTAATTTTGGATTTTTTGTACACTTCTGTTGAAATGCATTAATGGTCATTTTATATTCTTCATTAGCCAACTTTCTTGAAAAATTCCCAACGGAGATAAACTCAAAATTGAGTGCTTCTTGAAGATTTTTTCCAATAGTGGATTTACCGCTTCCAGCAAATCCACTTAAAGTGATCTTATCAATCATTTTCTTCTCTTGAATGATGATATTCCTCATGATCTGGATTCATCTGATTTCCGTGATTCACATCATCAGGATGATTGATTGGTTGATTTTCTTTGTCTTGTGTATTCATAATGTTAAAATTTAAAAGTATTTATTAATTGCTGTTATTTATTTTGCGCAACAGCCTTTTTTGCGCGTTCAAGAAAATCTATTTCTTCTTGTGTTGGATTTGATTTTTGCCCATGAGCTTCTTCAATGCGTTTCAAATCTTCTTTGGTCATTTTGTTTACATCTTTCATCGTTTTTACTTTTTTAAAGATTTGTAATACGTTTCTCCTACAGAAACCTTTTACTTTCGAATAGCGCTTATTCTTGCACCAAATATGCTACTCTTTGACATTTTATTTTCCTATTTGGGACAGACAAGCTATATTTGGGATAGAAGTGGTTCTTTTTGTGATAAGTAAAAAGTAAGAAACACGCATAGACAACTAAGAATAGATGGAACAAGGATTATTTGACGATTTGTTAACTGAAGATGATTTACTACTAATCATAAGTATCGTTCTCTTTATAGCTTTTGTAATAGCTTTTAGTAGAAACATATTCAACGTTTACAAAAAACGAGCGTACAAAAAAGAAAATAATGCTTTAAAGGAATACGTTGTAGCCAATGAAAAAGCTGTGACTGGTTATAGTAAACAATTGCGAGATATAGAAAAACTTGAAAAAGAGTTGTTGCTAAGGCATGAAAAAAGTATGTTTCTAGAAAAGGAATTAAAAACCATAAAACGAAATAGCGAGAAGAAGATTTCCACACTTGGTCAAGAAATAAATCATCAACAAAGAGCTTTTGAAAAATATGCAGATTATAAAAGTGTAGAAGCAAATAATACGCGACTTGGCGCACATTTTATCAAAAACGTAATCAATCAAGTATATATGGACTTGGAAAGCGCGCGCGCTAATTATAAGACAATATGGGGAGTTCATTATAAAATTGGAAAATCTGAAATGGGCATTCCTCCTATTGATGCACTAAAGAATATTTTTAACCTATTGGATTATAATGTTGCAGCCTTGAATAAAACTGCTATTTCAATTACAGAAGAATTGAAATATGTAGAAATGTTTTTAGAATTGATTCGCTATTTAAAACCAAATGCTAAAATTGAGTTGGAAGACTTGTTAAATGACGAACAACGTAGCACGCTTGAAATAAAACCCACATTGTTTTTTCCTTTTGTTGAAAATGCTTTAAAACACGGAAGTCTGAACGATGAAAATTCCTTTATCACTATCAAGCTGGAACAAAATGAACATAACAAGCTAAATTACAGCTTAATAAATAGCGCTGAAGTTCAACTAGAACATCCTGTGAAAATTACCGATACTGAAAGTGGTTTTGGACTTAATGCGCTTGAACAATTGATAAACACCTATTATCCTGGTAGTAAATTATCGCACGAAGCATTACCAAACAAACAATACATATCACGATTAACTTTAGCTATTGCCTCATGAAAATTCGATACATTCTTGTGGATGACGATCCAAAAATGCTTTCTTACGTTAAGGAAAAAATTGACACAATTGCAAAGACATACAATTTAGAACATGTTTCAAGTTATCACAGTTCTATAAATGCTTACAATAAAATTAACAATGATTCATACGACTTATTAATTGTAGATTTTGATATGCCAGGTCTTAATGGAATACAACTTTCCGAAAAAATTGCTTCTTCAAAAAAAGTAGTATTTTTAACTTCTACTACTGGAAAACATGGTGAGATTATTAATAATTTAGACATTTCTGGCTACATGAGTAAACCTTTTGATTTAGAAGATTTTGAAACAATTCTGAAGAATAAAATTATTGGAAAAATTCAAACTAAAGGCAGAGTTGAAACAGGCAAAATAAATCTTTCAGTAGGTGATAGTAATTATATGTTTAAAGCTGAAGATGCTTATTATATTACGACTGCGAAAATTATTACCACTAAAAACCGTGAAGGATGTCAAGCAAAAAAGAATTACGTGTCTATTTATGGAAAGAATGACGAAGTTCTCATAGAAAACATTCGTATGACAATTAGTAATTTATCCGAGGAGTTGAAGCCGTACAATTTTGAGAAAATTACACAAAGAACAATTATCAATCTATCGCACGTAAAATCGAGAATCAGTACTGAAATTTCACTTCATCATTGCGAACAGAAATTCGAAATTAGTATAAAAGAAAAGTCTAGTTTTATTTCTAAAATAGCATCTTTCTTTAGTCCGAAAAGATAATCTTTAACTACAAATTCTCATAAAACGTCAAACCGTTTTTATCTAAGTCGTAAAAAGCGAATTCTTTTGTGTTCCAAGTGGTTTTTTTAATAGAAGTTTGCGCATGAAATATTCCTTTTGCTTTATATTCTTCAAATAAATTTTCGGTGCTCAACACTAAAAAACGCAACATCGGACGCTCAATAGTGTGTTCCCATTCTGAAGCATCGTGGTGTTGTTGCAAATGAATTTCCACAAGTCCACGCTTGATTCCTACATATTTCGGATTCGTTTTGTGATCGGCAAAAGCAACTTTAAAGCCGAGTTTATTCACATAAAAACCTAACGATTGTATCACGTTTTTCACAGCCAATACTGGATGGACACTTATAAATTTTACTTTTGCTTTTGCTTTCATATTTTTAAAATTTATTTTTGATCAAATTTACACTTTCTTGAAACTCTAAAATCATATCACTGACAACAGTTGCCGCAGGTTTTATATCGTGAATCAACGCAGAAACTTGCCCAATTTCCAATTCACCTTCTACCAAATCGCCTTCAAACATTCCACGTTTTGCGCGCGCTCTACCAAGTAAAGTTTTGAGTTCGTCCACGCTTGGAGATTTTGTGTATAATTCTTCAATATCTTCGTAAAATTTATTTTTCAACAACCGAACTGGCGCCAATTCCTTCAACATCAATTTAGTACTTCCTTCTTTGGCTTCTACTACTTTTTTCTTAAATTCTATATGTGATGATGCTTCTTCTGTGGCAACAAATCTACTTCCAACTTGTACGCCATCTGCGCCTAAAACCATCGCAGCTAACATCGCTTTTCCACTTCCAATTCCGCCAGCGGCAATCAATGGAATTTCTAATTTTTCTTTTACGGTTGGAATCAATGTCAAAGTTGTAGTTTCTTCTCTTCCGTTATGTCCGCCAGCTTCAAAACCTTCTGCAACGACAGCATGTACGCCAGCTTCTTGAGATTTTAATGCAAACTTAGAACTACTGACAACATGTGTTACTATAATTCCGTTTTCCTTTAAAAAAGGTGTCCACGTTTTAGGATTTCCCGCAGAAGTAAAAACGATTTTCACGCCTTCTTCCACAATAATATTCATAATTTCTTCAATATTCGGATACAACATCGGAACGTTGACACCAAATGGTTTATCCGTTGCTTTTTTACACTTTTGAATATGTTCACGCAACACATCTGGATACATCGATCCTGCGCCAATTAAGCCCAATCCACCAGCATTACTTACTGCAGAAGCCAACCGCCAACCACTTGCCCAAATCATTCCACCTTGAATTATTGGATATTCTATATTGTATAATTGTGTAATTCTATTCTGTGCGAACAACGTCATTCGTGTTATTGTTTTATAATTTTTCGGGTAAATTGTTCTCCGTTTGTTTCAATGCGCAACAAGTACATTCCTGCCGCCAATTGACTCACATCTATATTTTTATACGTTGTATTTGTCGTATATGTTTTGATCGTTTTTCCTACCAAATTCCCCAACGTAATTGTTGCATTTTGAGTTCCTTCTGGGAAATTGATTTGCACAATCGCTTTCGCGGGATTTGGAAAGACTTGAATTGTAGTCAAATTACTTTCAGAAGTTAATAAGGTCTGAAATACAGATTCAAAATTTGGAATTCCGTATCCTAATTGTATTGTAGGATTTGAATATATAGAAGATGATTCGCGAACGAGTTGCATCAATTCTAAATTTGTTTTGTTTGGAAACGCTTGTACCAAACATGCCATTGAACCTGCAATTATTGGTGAAGAAAAAGAAGTTCCATTTGATGTAACTACATTTCCTGCCGAACTTATTACATACACACTTGCTCCTTGCGCTACAACATCTGGTTTTACAGGCGTATTTGGCGTTCTTCCACGAGAACTAAACGACGCATAATTTCCGCTTGAATTAACTGCTCCAATTGTGAAACCATTTCCATCGGCTGGCGCAGTAATGATTCCCCAAGTTCCATCATTTCCAGAATTTCCTGCTGAGTTTACAATGAGCAATCCTTTCTCAACAGCAATATTAGAACCTTTTGTAATAAACGTTGTATTTCCGTCCATATCAGCCGTTGTATAATCGTATTTACTTTCGTCAAACCGATTGTATCCTAATGAAGTATTTACAACATCAACACCTAAACTATCTGCGCGTTCCGTAGCTTCAACCCAATACGATTCTTCCACGGGCGTTTCAGTCGCAGCATCTTCTGTTCTGAACAAATAATAGCTTGCATCTGGCGCAGTTCCAACAAATTGTCCATCAATATAACCTGCCATATCTGACAAAACGTTTGTTCCGTGACTGTTTCCTGTATATAAATACACATCCGAAGTCCGATCTACAAAATCATAGCCATTTAATAAATCGCCATTATCGCGCAATCGCTGGAAAGCTGCCATTGTATTTACATTGACAAATCCGCCATCAATCACAGCAACTGTAACGCCTTCGCCTGTGTAATCGAGTTCATGAAGTTTGTCAATTTTGATCATTCCCGCTTGATTCGAACCATTTCCATAGTTATAAAATACTAAGGTTTCAAACTTTTCTACCGTTCTTTCTGTATTCGCTTCCGCAGAAGGCCTACTGGAAGAATTCAGCGAGCGATCTGCATATAAAATTTGGTTTACAAACGATAAATTTATTAAAGCATCAATATCTATTTGCGTTCCCAAAACATGGACACAATTGAACCATTTTGATTTCGCTTTAACGGTAATTCCCATTTGTGCTTTCACTTGCGTGATATACGATTCGTTCACTGGAACATCACGTTCATCAATCGCAACACCATGATTCATCTTTCGATCAACTGCTTTTTGAGTTAATATAGTTGTCGGATTCGCTATTGAATTAGCCACATCAGGTTTGTCTGTAAAATATACCCAAGCGTGTTCGGTTTGTGCAAAATTGGATTGTATAAAGAATATGATTAGCAATACGATTAGCTTTTTCATTTGTTTAGGTATTGGGTTTTAGTCGCTTTGCTCCTTTTTTGTTGATTTGTTGATTTGTGTGTTTGTCTATTTGTTAATTTGTTTTCACTTTTCACTTTTAACTTTTAACTTTTAACTTTTAACTTTTAACTTTTCGTTATTCAATAATCCTTGTTCAATATTCGATATTTTTTCAACTTCAACTTCAACTTCAATTTCATTTTCAGCTTCAACTTCCCTAAGAAATCACTCCAGAACCGATCAATTCATCTTCTATATACCAAGCTACAAATTGTCCTTCCATGATAGCACTTTGCGGATTTTGAAAATCTACATATGCGCCACCATCTATTTTATGAACAAACGCTTTTTCCAACGGTTGTCTGTAACGAATACGCGCCATAACTTCCATAGATTCGTCTGGTTGTAACGCCAAATCTTCACGAACCCAATGCAATTCGTCGTCTTTTACAAATAATGTGCGTCGGTATAATCCTGGATGCGATTTTCCTTGTCCTGTGTAAATTACGTTTTCTTTTACATCGGTTTCAATCACAAATAAAGGTTCTATTGTTCCGCCAACTGCCAAACCTTTGCGTTGTCCTTTGGTAAAATAATGTGCGCCTTGATGTTTTCCTACTACTTTTCCATCGGTTTGTTGGTAGGTATATTTTTGAGCGTAATACGCCAATTCTTCTCCTTTATTTGCAAACGTTGGTAATTCCTTGTGATAACTTTCTTTTTCTTGCGGAACTTCTACAATGACACCTTCTTTTGGTTGCAATTGCTGTTGTAAAAAGTCTGGCAATTTCACTTTTCCGATAAAACATAATCCTTGCGAATCTTTTTTATCGGCAGTAATTAAATCTGCTTTTGCAGCAATTTCACGTACTTCTGGTTTTGTCAATTCGCCAATAGGAAATAATGATTTTTCTAATTGTTCTTGCGAAAGTTGACATAAAAAATACGATTGATCTTTGTTATCATCTTTTCCTGCTAAGAGCTTATAAATTTGCTTACCATCTTTTTCAATCGTTTCCTTTCTACAGTAGTGACCTGTTGCAACATAATCTGCGCCTAAGTCTAAGGCAATTTTCATGAATACATCAAATTTTATTTCCCGATTGCATAATACATCCGGATTTGGCGTACGCCCTTTTTTGTATTCGTTGAACATATAGTCAACAATACGTTCTTTGTATTCTTCGCTTAAATCTACTGTTTGAAATGGAATTCCTAATTTATCAGCAACAATTAAGGCATCGTTGCTATCTTCTAACCACGGACATTCATCAGAAATGGTCACAGAATCATCGTGCCAGTTTTTCATGAATAAACCAATGACTTCGTATCCTTGTTCTTTCAAAAGATATGCGGTTACACTTGAATCTACACCACCAGAAAGTCCTACTATTACTCGTTTCATTTTTTCTTTCGCTAGTTTTTACTATATCATTTATGAATTGATTTCAAAGTTATTCTCGATAGTTCTACTGAGTTTATCGAAGTACATTTTTTTTGCAAAAAATCACTCGAATTGACGCTTTGTGAATTCATTTCGTCATGCTGAACTTGATTCAGCATCACACGCCAAACTCAGTATTAGTATACAAATATACTTTTGAGTCGTACTAAATATATAATGCTGACAAAGATACTACCTTTTTCGCTTTTTTACGAGTTGTTTCGCGCCAAGCATATTTTCGATATTAAATTTTTACGAGTTTAAGATCCCGCTCTACAGCGGGATTAATTCAACGTACCATTTTGAGTTCGCCTTTCAGGCTTCTCCAAATGGAGTTTCATTAACAAAAAAGCCTGAATGGAAAGAACATTCAGGCTTTTCTAATAGTTTACATTTTAGTTATAGCGAAGACAATTCAAATACTAAGTATTCTAAAAGTCTGTCTACGGTACTGAATCCGTCGTCGTGATTTTCCGTATGAAATGAAGAGTAAAACACGCCGCCGTTTCCAACTTGAAATGTAAACGCCAAGTCTTTATTTTGTGTAACTGTTGCGCCAACATTGTCGCGATATGTAACTGGTCCGTTAAACCAACTGATTACAGTTGCATCATTTGCGCTATCAACTACTTGCCATCCTGGTAAAAATTCGTCAAGTAATATAGTGTCGTTATTGTTTAGTGTAATATTGAAGTTTACTTGTAACCAATCGATTAAATCTTGATCAAAAATGGTTGCTTCGGTAGACAGCGAATTTCCACTTTTATCATTATCTAAGAAATCGATATATTGTTGTCCATCGCCCGTAATTCCTTCTACATATTTATATGCCCAATCTGTTGCGTATAAAATTCCGCCATTGCTTACATATTGTAAAATATTGTCATTAAATCCAGTGAAACTCTCACTCAATCCACAGTTTAAAAAGATAATGTCATATGTTCCTAATAAATTTGGAGAAGCAACTAAATCCGAGAATGTATGAGTTACATTTGGTTGTAGATTATTGTTGTTTTCTGGTAAAAAGATTCCAACATCGTTTCCGTGATTATGTCCGTGATGACCTGTATTTGCAGCTGGTCTTCCAATGCCTGTTCCTTGAATAATGTCGAATAAAGGTTCTTGCGTAAACGGATTTACCAAACCAATATCATATAATACAGATTCAATATTGTCATAATTTCCAGTAACTACGCCAATTCGCGGGAAGCTTTCAATAGGAATGTTTGGAATGTCAAGATCATCATCTTCGGCAACTTCAACTGCACGAGTTGAACTGAATAATCCTTTTTTTAATGAAATTTCATATTCTCCAGCGGATAAGTTTGTTAATGTAAAGCTTCCGTCAGTTGCAGAAATTGTTTCTGAAACAATAGTTCCGTCTTTACTTGCAGTGATAATTCCGTTGACAATTGGGTCAATATCGTTTGGTGCTAAAAATTTTCCTGAAATGCTGCTTTCTGCTAATGGAGCTGATTCGCTATCTTTTTCACAAGAAATTAAAAAAGAAACCGAAAGAACTAAAAGTAGTAATTTTTGAATTTTCATGTTGGTTTTGATTTGATTGGTTTTATGATAGATGTGTAAAACATCTTTTGGTTGCGTTGTTATAAAAGGTTTTAATAGTTTATTTTTCAAGCTATTAAATCAACGCTGTCAATATTAAAACAATTATAATGTAAAAATTCCCCTATTGATATTTTGCAAAACCTATGATTCTTTGCTTTCGCGATAGTTCATGTAAATGTTAATACTTTGTTAGACATTAATTGGTGTCCTTTTTATTTCATCTTTTTTACCGTATATTCGATATTAACAAGTATAAAATCTCCTCATAAACATAAGATTCGTGCTTGTTTTTGTTATACTAAACATTCCGTCACGCAAAATGAAAATCGTCCAAATAGATTCTTGTAAAGAGAAATTAAAAGCACAATTTGAAAAAGTGTTCAAACTGCGTGTTCCTCATGAAAATGCGGTCTACCAAAGTAATGAAGAAGTAGAACGTGAGTATTTTAAAACTGGTGGCATATTTTATGTGAAGTATAGAATAAATTATAAAGTTGGTGACGAACAATGCTTTAGTGATCGGATTATTTTATTTTTCCACAAAAATGGAGAATTGGCATATTGCTTTTTCTATGACAATTTTGTAGTAGAGCAATATCATAAATTCGATCAAGACGGAGACAAAACCATTGAAGCAATTAAAAAATAAGAATACATGAAATTGAAAATAGTAAGTATCGCAATATCTTTTCTTTTTGCAAGCCAAACAGGCTTTTCGCAGGAAGTAAAAACAGATAGTATCGATATAAAAATTGGTCAAATGCTAATGTTAGGTATTGGAAGTGATACTGAAATACGATCCGATAATAAAATTTTAGCAGATATTAAAGCACAGAAACTCGGTGGCGTTTTGATCTATGAAAAGAATATTACAAAGCTGAATTCGGTTGAAAACTTAAAGAAATTGATTTCTACTTTGCGTAAAGATGAAAAATTACCTCTTTTGGTTAGTATTGATGAAGAAGGTGGAAAAGTAAATCGATTGAAGCAAAAATACGGTTTTCCAAAAACGGTTTCGGCAAAATATTTAGGCGAAATTGATAATGTTGATACTACAAAATATTACAGCGATATCATTGCGCACAACTTATTAGATTTAGGAATCAACGTAAATTACACGCCAGTTTTAGATGTTCATAATGATGATAATCCGCCAATTGGAAAAAATGAACGTGCGTTTTCTGAAAACCCGAAAGACATTATAAAACATGCACGGCAAGTGATTTTGAGTCATCGCTATTTTAATGTAAAAACGGTGGTAAAACATTTTCCAGGACATGGAAATTCGAAAGAAGATTCACATTATAATGTCACAGATGTTAGTAAATATTGGCAACAACAAGAAATTTTTCCATATATAAAATTATTATATGAAGGAAATGTAGACGCGATTATGACGGCACATATTGTAAATGAAAAATTAGACGATTCTAAATTACCAGCCACACTTTCTAAAAAGATTATGACCGATTATTTACGTGGCGATCTTGGGTTTGATGGTGTTATTTTTTCAGACGATATGCAAATGAAAGCAATTGCCGATCAATTCGGTTTTGAAAAATCGATTCAAATGGCGATTCATGCGGGCGTTGATGTGTTGATGTTTTCAAACCATATTCCGATGAAAGGTCGCGATATGATTCTTCCAAAAGACATTATTGATATTGTCAAAAAAATGATTGCAGACGGCGAAATTACAGAAGAACGTATTGATGAATCGTATCAACGTATTTTGAAATTTAAAGAGAACTTATAATCCATTCATGAAAAAAATACTAATCACAGGCGGAACAGGTTTTTTAGGTCGTGCGTTGGCGCGAAAACTGAAAGAACAACATCATGTGATACTTTGTGGACGGAATAATTATTTAAATGAACGTGTTCGGAAAGTACTTAATTGTGAAGTAATTCCAATGGATATTACCAATATGGACGCTGTACGAGAAACACTTTCGTTAACAAAACCTGATGTGATAATTCACGCGGCAGCGACAAAATATGTGCATTTAGCAGAACAATTTCCCAACGAATGTTTGGACATAAATATCAAAGGTTCACAAAATATTGCACGAGCCGCCATTGAGCAAAATGTGGAAACTGTTATTGGAATTTCTACCGATAAAGCAAGCGCGCAAACCAATTCATTTTACGGGTTGTCCAAACGTGTTATGGAAAAATTATTTCTATTGATGAACGACGATACAAAGACAAAATTTGCCTGCGTTCGTTTTGGAAATATTGCGTGGTCCACAGGTTCTGTATTTCCGATTTGGGAAAAAATGCTCAAAGAAAACAACAATTTAATAGAAACCACAGGCGCGCACATGCGACGTTTTATTTTTAGCTTAGATGATGCCGCAAAATTGGTTGAAAATTGCCTGATTCACATTGAACATACAAAAGGAAAAATTCTCTGTCCAGAAATGAAAACGGTTCACATGCAAGACGCATTGGATTGTTTTATTGAACTAAACGGCGGAAATTACAAAAAGATTCCGGCGAGAGCCGGCGAAAGTATTGATGAAGTTATGATTGATTCATATGAAGTAAAATCGACTTCAAAAATTGAACTTGGTGGCGAATCGTTTTTCTTGGTTCATAATCATACGGTTGAGAATCCGATTGCAGAATTTGTTTCTACCAAAAATCAAGAAAACCTAGATTCATCGTCATTAAAAAAATTATTAACTTTTGAAACCGACAACATATTTTGATAAAACATGCGTTGATATTGGCTGCTGGACGAGGATTGCGGATGATGCCGCTCACAACCAATACCTCAAAAGCAATGATTCAGTTTAACAATGCCATGTTGATCGGAAATTCTCTGAAACAATTGAAGAAACTCGATTTCGAATCAATCAGTATTACAGTTGGTTATAAAGGTGCCGAATTGGCGGAATACGCTATAAAAGAAGGCGTTCACAACGTTTTCAATACCAACGAAAAAGGAAATTCCTGGTGGTTATACAATACACTTTTACAGCAATTAGACGAACCGTTATTAGTGTTAACGTGTGATAATATTGTTGAGATTGATCTCGAATGGATTTCAGAACAATACGCAAAATTGAACTCGCCAACGTGCATGTTAATTCCTGTGAAACCGATAAAAGGTATTGAAGGCGATTTTATTCAAACAGAAAACAATCAAATTACAACGTTGAGCAGAACTGAAGAAACACCAATTTATGGTTCTGGAATACAAGTTTTAAATCCTAAAAAAATAAACGATTCCACGGAAAAAGCAGAAAATTTTTATGACGTTTGGCAACAACTCATGAAACAAAATCTATTATTTGCGTCTGAAGCCTATACAAAAACGTGGTTTTCTATCAATACAGAACAACAATTACATACCGCAGAAAAATTATATACGTAAACAAATGAAAGAAAAATTAGCACTGATTCTCACGGAGATTTTAGACAATACGATTACGCCAAATGATATTCAAGAAGAAACCAATTTCACAACCGATTTAGGAATGACATCGTTGAATATGATGTACTTTATTTTGGAACTTGAAAATGTTTTTGGCGTGGAAGTTGACTTGGAAGAAATTGATTTAGATACGTTCTTTGTATACAAATCTGTCAAAGAATTTATTGAGCGCGAGCAAGCTTAACAGATGAAAAACAAAGAAGTACATACTATAAATATTGTTTCCTCCATCATTGGTTACGGAGTTTATTTTCCCGCATTGATGATTTATGAACAGTTGAAAACGCTTGGTTATGAAGTAAATATTTATATTATTGAGCGTTTTTTTGATGAAAATGCAATGACCGAATTTGAACGTACAAAAGCAGCTTTTAAAAAAGATGTACGTTTGGTTCAAATCGCTTCTCGGATTCCTGTGAAATATACTAAAAAATTGAGCGACGAAAAATTAGAAACGCTTTTCTATGAATGGAAAACGAATAATTCTACTCATTTTTTATGCTTTTCAGGATTGTGGTTAGAAACGCTTCAATCGTATAAAAAACAACAACCAAATTGCACGATTGATTGTTGCCGCGTAGATTCGGCAGTTTCGTCTACTTGGGGAAAATTCGCTGAACTGAACGAACTTATCACAAACGATTTATCATTTTTCAACGCTTCTGAAAATAAAATTAATTATGTGTTGAATATTCCAGAAATCCAGCCACTTCCCTATTCTGAAAGAAAAAATACTGTTACAATTCACGGCGGCGGTTGGGATTTGGGAAATTTTGCAACGACAACGGAACAATTCACGCAAAACTATCATGTTAACTTGATTGTAAACGATTTAAAAATCGCTTCAAAAATTGAAAATAGTACGTTGTACGCGAATAAACCGAATTGGAATCCGTTGTATGAAAATGGTTTTCCTCCTTTCGGGAGAATTGACTCAGATAGAACTATTGCCTTTGAAACAAATCAAAAACATCCAGGAATTTTGAATGTGCTTGCAAAAAGCAACGCAATTGTCAGCAAACCTGGCGGAATGACTTTAATGGATTCTTTGATTACAGAAACGCCATTAATTTTTCTAAAAACTGTTGGAAAAAATGAAAATAGTAACCAAAAATTGTGGGAAACTTTACAACTAGGAATTTCCATAGAAACTTGGCAAAAAAGTGACAAACAAGCTACACTTTTAAATGAAATACACGAACGAATTATTTCCATCAAAAAAGAAACACCTTGCTTTCTAAAAACGTATATAAATTTACTCGCTAACTCATAACTCACATGCAACCAAAAAGTAACAAACCTTATAAAAAAGAAGCATTACAGCGATTGAAAAAGAAAATTGATTTCACGCGAAAATGTTATACAGAACGCCAAAAAGATCCAACGTTTGCTTCGGAAGTTCCGCATGAAATTGGCTTGAAACTCACCAATAGATGCGATTTGCGTTGCACACATTGTTTTCAATGGAATGATGTTGGTTTTCATAGACATTTAGATAAAAAAGAAGTGAAAGTTCAAGGAGATTTGGACATTGATATTATCAAGAAATTGCTGGACGAAACACGACATAAAAAGTCGCATTTGTATTTATGGGGCGGCGAACCGATGATTTATACGTATTGGAATGAATTGGTTGAATTGTTGGCAAATGATCCGCGCGATACGGTGGTTTGCACAAATGGTTTATCAATTAAACGAAAGATCGATTCGTTGATTAAAATTTCTGATAAATTGACAATGTTGGTAAGCGTAGAAGGTTTGGAAGCGCAACACGATAAACTGAGAGGAAAAGGAACTTTTAAGAAAATTATGGACAATGTAGATCATTTGATTGATTTACAAAACCAAGGAATTTACAAAGGTCATATTTCAATTGCTGCCGTTTTTAGCGAAGATGTAATTCCGCATTTGTATGAATGTTGTGAGTATTTTGAATCTAAAGGAATTGACACCTTGTATTTTAATTTTCCTTGGTATATTCCTGAAGATGAAGCTGCTAAGATGAATGATTTTTATGATGAAAAGTTTTCTTGGCTTGAAAAATCTCGTATTAAACGCAAAACATGGGAATCGTTTGATTTTCATATTGATATGAAATTGTTTGATGATTTGTTGGCGCAAATTCATCGAATTATGGAGAAAACTTGGAACATTCGCATTCGTTTTCAACCAAATTTGGAGTTGCATGAAATTGAAGCATATTTGAGAGGAAAATCACAAGCGCCATCTTGTAAAGCAACGTGTTTGGGAATTTCGAATCGTATGGACGTAATGCCTTCTGGAAATGTGGTTTCGTGTAAAAAGTTCACGGAATTCAACATGGGGAATTTGCATGAAAACGAAATGAAGGACGTTTGGCACGGAGAAACGTTTACCAAATTTAGAGAAACACATAATAACGAATTGATGCCGATTTGCTCAAAGTGTGAGATTTTGTTTTCTAATGGAATGTGATTTCGACTCCGCTCAATCACCTACGTTTCGGATGAAAAAAATATTTTGATCTTAGCTTCAAAAATTTTTAATGCAAAAACTTTTCTGTACTTCAGAAAAAAGAAAACAGGATAATAAACAACAGAGATTTTAAGAAACATGAATCTGTATAAACTTTTAGCAAATAGAAAACCAACGGAAACGTATCTTCAGACAGAAAGTGCGTCATATACATTTGCGGAATTGTTTGTGTTTGTAAAAGATTTTGAAAAACAATTTCTTGCTAAAAATGATGAAGTTATTGCGCTGAAAATTAAAAATCAAGCGTTATTGGTTTTTTGTATTTGGGCGTGTATTAAACATCAAAAATCGTTTGTATTGCTTCCGTTTCAGATAGATACAACACTTGAAAAAAGTTTACTAATAGATGCTTCTTGCAGTTTTGTGATTTCAACTAAAGAAGAAAAAGTGAGTTCAAAGTTTTCTGTGAATGATCTGACTTTAAGTCAACTAAAAAATCAGTCAGAGAATCATCAAACTAAAACAAAAAAAGTTCCATCAATCGGATTTATTTCTAGCGGAACGACAGGAAAACCAAAGTTGATTTGGAATACTTTTTTGCAATTTGAAAAAAGTTTAGAAGCAATTCGAAAACATGATTTTATGCCGTATTGTGAAAATCAACAGGTTATGATTAGTCCGTTTTTGACGCATTCGTATGGTTTTAGTGCGTTGCTAGAATATACACACCAAAATAGCACGCTAGTTATTCCGAGTGAAGCAACTTTTAGTAGCATATTTCGTTTGATTACGAATAAGAAAATTAAAACTATAGTTACTGCCATTGAAGGCGTTCCGTATTTTTATAAACAGTTGCTCGTTTTTAAAAAGAAAGTTCATTTTAGTAACTTGAAACATATTGGTTTTGGAGGCGATTTTGTACATGAAACCGTATTGAAATCGCTTCATGAAATTTATAATACTGTTTCATTTTCTATTCGCTATGGAATTTCAGAAATTCCTTCTGTGATTGGTTTAAACAGGTTTGAAAGTTTAGACAAAAACACAAATACATATAGTATTCTTCCTGTGTATTCAATCAATATTACTGATGAAATTTTAGTGAATTCTATTGATGATTCTACTAAAATTGCAACTGGAGACATTGGAGTTTTAGTAAACGAAAAACTTAAAATTATAGATCGGAAAGCATCTTTTTTGAAAGTGAAAGGTTATAAGATTTCGCCGAGTTATATTGAAAAAGTTATCTTGGATTCTGAGATGATTCAGGAAGTACAGGTTTTGGCTAAGAATGATACATTGATTGCGAATATTATTCCGTTATCAAATTACAAGAAAACAGAATTGATCAATTTTTTACAACAGAATTTACCCAACTATTCCTTGCCAGATTTTATAAACGAAGTAAAATCGTTGGTAAGAACTGCCACAGGAAAAATTAGTAGACATTGATATGAGCGTACAATTATTTAATCTTTTAGGAATTTCGCGCGATTCAGTTTTTGAAGAAAAAACATCGTTTGCAGATTATTTGACAGACTTTATCAAGCAAACAGACGCGTCAGATTTCTCAGGAACTTTGTTACCAGAATCTATTGAAGGTCCGATAAATCCGTGGTTTTTTGCGCAAGAGTTATTATCAAAATCTTCTAAGCTTCCGTTTATCGCAATAAATCCGTGCTTTGTGCATCCTTTGTACGTAGTTCGAAATTTGTATAATTTATCTACATTTTACCAACGACCAATTTACCTCAACTTTATTACTGGCGGATCAGCCGTTGATTCTTTGAAGATTAACGATTCACTTTCTAAGGAAGAAAAATACAATCGTTTGGATGAATTTATCACAATTGTACAAGAGTTGCTCACAGCCAACGAGAATGAAACCTATTCGTTTAAAGGAACATATTACACTTTAGAAAATATCGTTTTTAAAGGTTCTTTGCCTAAAGAATTACAACCTGTTTTTCATATTGCAGGAAGTTCTGAATTTGCACAAAGTTTGATTGAGAAAAAAAATATGACGCAACTTAAAATGGGCGAATGCTTGGCGAATGTTTCTTTAAACAAAGAAAAAAAACTGAGTTACCATATTGGAATTATTGCACGAGAAACTTCTGAGGAAGCGCAAGAAGTCTTAGCTTCTTTTTGTAAAGTGGATAGAAAGCGAACTATTTTACAGCAGATTTCTATCAAACAATCCAATTCGGTTTGGAAACAAAAAGTATATGAAAGTTATAAAAATTCGGCAGAAGATTCAATTTATAATTTGACTCCTTTTGTAAAAGGCTATTCAGATGTTCCGTACTTAGTAGGCAGTTATACTGATATTGCAAATTATGTGCAACAGTATATTGACAACAAAATTGAAAGTATCATCATTGAAATACCAAAGACTGGTTTTAATGAAATGTTGGAAATAGATACTGTAATTACGAAGTTACGTTTGTAGTAAAAAATCGTTCACAATAAAACATGGATATATTGACTTCATAAAATTATTTGAATTATATGAAGTCAATATATGTTATAAAATACTTATTTTCTTAAAGTCTTCCAGTTGGATCAGACGACTGATATGGATCAGATGATTGATACGGTTCAGATGGCTGGTGTGGTTGGTATGGCTCAGATGGTGCTACTGGCGTTGCGTGATCACAACAGCTACATGTCGGATCGTTACAATCTGAAACTCTGTGGTTTAGGTTTAAACCACCTTTAAATCCTCCAAGTAATGATTCTTTTTGGTGAACTTTTAAGACTTTCATTTTTTTATTAGCTTTCATATGTATTCGTTTTAACTATTTTCAACACCAATATAGGTATTATTTTGTTTCGAAAAGAGTTTATAGTAATATTTTAACGTTTTTGTGATGATTTAATGGTTTGGGTTTGAGGAGTTTTATCTTAGGTTTTTGTTGATTTTTGTCAATACTCCTTAATGAACTACTTCTGTTTTTTCAGAAAAAGAATCATAGAAATCGGTAATCCAATGTTGATTTTTAAATATGTGAGAGGAATAAGCGTATTCTAAATCTTGAAACTTCATAATTTTCTCTCATTTATTAAACAAGCCTAAGGTATTCACAAGGTGATTATCAAAATACTACCAGAGAAAAAAGTAATATACTTAGCTGCTATTTCCTATTATTAAAAGTAGCACTCAAGTTTATAACAATGAAATTAAAAATGGTATAAAACGATTTAATACTACTTTTTACAAGAAACAAAGTAGTAACTTAGTGATATCATTTTGATAATTTTTCACTTACCCTTTAAATATCTTACCGATTTAGGATTGTCTTTAAGATTACCACGCATCATTGCGTGATGATATAGATCTAGATCGTTTTCTTTTAAATATTGCACCGATTTAGGATTATCCTTTCGATTGCCACGCATCATTGCATGATGATATAGATCTAGATTGTTTTCTTTTAAATACTGTACCGATTTAGGATTATCCTTGCGATTGCCACGCATCATTGCATGATGATATAGATCTAGATTGTTTTCTTTTAAATACTGCACTGATTTAGGATTATCCTTACGATTGCTTCGCATCATTGCATGATGATATAGATCTAGATTGTTTTCTTTCAAGTACTGTACCGATTTAGGATTATCTCTAAGATTGCTTCGCATCATTGCATGATGATACAAATCTATTTTACTCAGACCTGCACTACTTCCTGCAAAACATCCCGCGAGAAAAAGGAATGTAAAAAGCAACAATAAATTTCTATTCTTATGTTTCATAGCTCAATTTAAATAAATTATACATTTTCTGATGTTTATTAATATTACGCACAACAAGAATTTCTTTCACATACAAACCTTTTTGTATACTTAAAGCATATTTATTGTTGAAATTACAAGAATCTTACTTTAAATCATAGTTTTATGTAATATTTTTTCTACTTTATACTATTTATTTTTCATCAAAACAAAAAAAAGCTGCTCAAATTGAGAAGCTTTTTATTATAATTTGATCTACGGATTCCTATTTACCGTTCTTTTTTTTCTGTGCTTCTGCTTGTTCCATCATGGTTTGCATTTTCTTTTGGAACCTGTTTTGCTTTTTAGGCTTCTTTTTGTTCTCTTCTATTTTTGCATGAATTTTATCGTTATCAATGATGTAGTTTTTGATGACTAACATGATTCCGATTGTAATTAAATTCGATACAAAGTAGTATAAACTCAATCCACTTGCGTAGTTATTGAAGAAGAATAACATCATTAATGGAGAGAAATACATCATATATTTCATCATTTTGCTCATGTCAGGCATTCCTTCTTGTGTAGGTTGTTGCATAGAACTCATCTGTTGTCCTGTGGTCATTCTCATGTAAAAGAAAATAGCAACCGAAGCTAAGATTGGGAATAAACTGATGTGATCTCCATATAATGGAATACTGAATCCATCTGGGAACTGATAAATGGTATCATAAGAAGATAAATCTTCTGCCCACAAGAAACTTTTTTGTCTTAATTCAAACGCCGATGGGAAAAACATAAATAACGCGTAGAATACAGGAATTTGCATTAATGCAGGAATACAACCTGCCATTGGACTGACGCCAGCTTTTCCATATAATTTCATGGTTTCTTGCTGCTTTTTCATTGCATCATCCTTGTACTTTTCGTTGATTTCAGTAATTTCTGGACGAATTACTTTCATCTTCGCCTGCGATAAATACGACTTGTACGTAACTGGCGAAAGTAATAAACGAACTAAGATTGTCATAACAACAATTGCGATTCCAGCTGGTAAGAATGTACCTAAGAATCCAAATAACGGAATTAGGAAGAAACGGTTAATCCAACCAAAAATTCCCCAACCTAATGGCACAATTTCGTCAAGGTTTCTGTCATAAGCTGATAACGTATCGTAATCCGTTGGACCGTGATACATATTCATATTGTAATTTAATTCGCCACCATTTAATTCTAACGGAATAGACGCGCCAAATTGCTTTAAGAATTTTACATCTTTCTCTGGCATTTCACTATCTACAATGTTATCCGTAGAAAGTGTTGCTTTTTTGAAAGTCGTATCTGTTAGTAAAATTGATGAGAAAAAGTGTTGTTTGTAGCCCAACCAAGTAACATCATTGATGGTTTCTTCATCTGTTGCTTGTCCTAAGTAACTATCATTTCCTTCGTCAAATTCGTAGTGTAAATCTGTGTACCGATTTTCGTAGGTTACACTTTTTGCATGTCTAAAACTCTTCAGTTTCCATTCCATGTTTATTGGCTGACTTACATTGACAACTCCATTTAGTCCTTGCGAACGTACGGTGAAGTCAATCATGTAATCATCCTTAATCTCGTAACGGTATTCTAAATATTTGTCTGCAGCCACTTTCAGCTTCATCGAAAGTACTTTGGTACTATCATTTTCAGTATATGTTGGCTCAAATGCTCGATCTTTTGTGTTTATAACACGATTTTCCGCCGTTGTAAAGTTTAATCCGAATGATGAATTTCCATCTTTCACAAGATAAACAGGAAGTGAATCGTAGGTTACTAATTTTTCAAATTGACCTTTGACCATTTGCCCTTTTACATGTACTTCAACGATTTGCCCACCTTTGTTACTAACTTTCAATGCTAACACTTCATTTTCAATCGTTGTTACATCATCCATTGACACTTTTCCGGCATTGAAACCAAACGCACCAGAAGTACTTTTATATTTGGCTAATTGCGTAGAATCGTTAAGATCTAATGTAGTTTCTTCTATAACTGCGGCTTTGGTAGCATCTGTAGTTTGCGTAATTACTTGTTCCGTTTTTGCTTTTTCAGCTTTTGCTGCAGCAAGTTCTTCTTCCGAAGGTAATGTACTATTGTACCAAATAACTCCAATTAAGGCTATTAGAGCAAATCCTATAAATTGTTTGTAGTCAAACTTGTTTTCTTCCATCTAATCGTTTATTTATGCTAATCTTACAAAAAGGCATCTACACTGGTAGACACCTTTTTTCTTTTTTTGTTACTCAAAAAAGCACCCAAATTATGCTTTTATGCCAAAGTGGCATTTTGTTTTTTTTCTGAATACACTAATGCTGCTTTTACGAAAGCAACAAATAATGGATGCGGATTGGCTACTGTACTTTTATATTCTGGATGATATTGAACACCAACAAACCAAGGATGTGATGGCAATTCTACAATTTCTACCAATCCAGTTTTTGGGTTGAGTCCTGTAGCTACTAATCCAGCCGCTTCAATTTTATCTTTGTATTCGTTATTAAATTCATATCTGTGGCGATGACGTTCTAATATCATAGATTTCCCATAGATGTCATGTACTTTGCTTCCTTCTTTTAGTTCACATTCCCATGCACCTAAACGCATTGTTCCGCCTTTATTTTCTACATTTTTTTGCGCCTCCATTAAACTAATTACTGGACTTGCCGTGTTTGCGTTCATTTCCGTAGAACTTGCACTTTCTAATCCTAATACGTTTCTGGCAAATTCTATCACTGCCATTTGCATTCCTAAGCAAATTCCCAGGAATGGGACATTGTGTTCACGTGCATATTGAACAGCTCTTATTTTTCCTTCTATTCCACGATCTCCAAAACCTGGCGCGACTAATATTCCGTCTAAATTTTTGAATTTTTCTGCTATTGTTTTTTCTGTGATATGCTCAGAATGAATCATCTCAACATTTACTTTGATTTCATTTTCTGCTCCAGCATGAATGAATGATTCAAGGATAGATTTGTATGAATCTTGCAATTCTACATATTTACCAACCAAACCAATTGTAACTGTATGTTTAGGGTTTTTTAGTTTCGTTAGGAATTTATTCCAAGTTGTTAAATCGGAAGTTCCTTCATCAACTAAATCTAACTTTTTTAGTACGACTGTATCTAATCCTTCTTCAAGCATTAAATTTGGAACATCATAAATAGTTTTTGCATCTATGGATTGAATAACTGCTTCCCGTTTTACATTACAAAATAATGCTAATTTGTGACGTATTTCTTCAGAAAGTTCATGTTCGGTTCTGCACACCAAAATATCTGCTTTAATTCCGCTTTCCATCAACGTTTTTACAGAGTGTTGTGTTGGTTTTGTTTTCAATTCGCCTGCGGCAGATAAATAAGGGACTAAGGTTAAGTGAATTACAATTCCGTTGTGTTCTCCTAATTCCCACAATAACTGTCGAACCGCTTCTATATATGGTAATGATTCTATATCTCCGACAGTTCCACCAATTTCAGTAATTACGATATCATAATTTCCAGATTTTCCTAGAATTTGAATTCGTTCTTTAATTTCGTTGGTAATATGCGGAACTACTTGAACCGTTTTTCCTAAAAATTCACCTCTACGTTCTTTTTGTATCACACTTTGGTAAATACGTCCTGTAGTTACATTATTTGCTTGTGAAGTTGGCACATTTAAGAAACGTTCGTAATGTCCTAAATCTAAATCTGTTTCCGCGCCATCTTCCGTTACATAACATTCTCCATGTTCGTACGGGTTTAACGTACCTGGATCAACATTAATATAAGGATCTAGTTTTTGAATGGTAGTTCTATAACCTCTGGATTGTAATAATTTCGCTAGTGAAGCCGCAATTATTCCTTTTCCCAAAGAAGAAGTAACACCGCCAGTAACAAATATGTATTTGGTGTTTGTCATTAGTAATAGTGTGTTGTGTTGTTGTTGTTGTATTCGGCGGCAAAAGTACAAAGAAGAATTTATAATTAATAAAGGTTGAATAACTATTTTTCAAGTGGATTCAATCGTTATATTTTTTTTCTGATGAAACTGATTATCAACGTACTAAGCTTTCGTGTTTTGAAGGAGATTAAGTATAATTATGATTTCAGCCTTTTTAGGTAACGTGAGTTTGTTATAAGTTCTATAAAAACCTTACCCATTTTCAATAATGTTTTAGGTTAAAAACCACATTTTCAGCTTTCAATTTTCATTTTCTTTGCTCGCACAAAGAAAACAGAAACAAAAGAAAGTGCACTTTTTCCAGAGGTATTTTTAGTTTTTCTATCGAAAACTAAAACCGCAACCATTTTTCTGAATTATAGTTTTCTAAGCTCTATTAGGTGGAAAAACAGTATTATAAATCCCAAGAAACATAAAGAATTCTGAACGAAAACATGTCTGCTATACTGCGGAAAAAGAAAAAAATTGTGCTAATTATGACCTATTTAAACTTATTCAACTGTCTTTACAATAATTTTTAAAGATTTTAGCTCGAAGCAATCATTTCAGTAACGAAATCAAAACGCACGATTCCGTCGTCATCGATTTTTGTGAGTGTAACTTCTTGTAACGTATTTACCAATTCAGGATTCCAAGGTGCTTTTACTTTTACGTAGTTTTCAGTAAATCCGTGAATGTAACCTTCTTTGTTTTCACCTTCGAATAAAACCGTTTTTGTTTTCCCGAGTTGACTTTCGTAGAACGATCTTCGAAGTTTGACAGATAATCCACGTAACATTTTACTTCGCTTTTTACGAACGTTTAAAGGAACAACAGCTTCCATTTCGGCTGCAACTGTGTTTTCACGCTCTGAATATGTAAATACGTGTAAATATGAAATATCTAATTCGGTTAAGAAATTATAGGTTTCTAAAAATAATTCATCCGTTTCGCCAGGAAATCCAACAATCACATCCACGCCAATACACGCATTTGGCATGACTTCTTTTATTCTCGTCACACGATCAACATACAATTCACGCATATAACGACGACGCATTAAACGCAATAAAGTATTGCTTCCACTTTGCAATGGAATGTGAAAATGTGGAACAAATGTGTTGCTTTTTGATACGAAATCAATCGTTTCATTTTTTAATAAATTTGGCTCAATGGAAGAAATTCGCAAGCGTTCAATTCCTTCTATTTTGTCTAATTCTTGGACTAATTCCAAAAACGTATGTTCGTGTTTTTTGTTGCCAAATTCCCCTTTTCCGTAATCGCCAATATTTACGCCAGTTAACACAATTTCTTTGATATTTTGCTCAGAAATCTCTTTAGCATTTTTCAATACATTTTCCAATGTATCACTTCTTGAAATTCCTCTCGCCAACGGAATTGTGCAATACGTACATTTGTAATCGCAACCATCTTGCACTTTTAAAAACGCACGTGTCCGATCGCCAATGGAGTAACTTCCAACATAAAAATCTGCTTCTTCTATTTCGCAAGAATGCACTTCGCCGAAGTCGTTTTTGGTTAAGTCATTAATATAATCGGTAATCTTAAATTTTTCTGTCGCGCCAAGCACCAAATCCACGCCATCAACCGCCGCCAATTCTTCAGGTTTCAGTTGCGCATAACAACCAACTGCCGCCACAAACGCATCAGGATTTATTTTTTGCGCCTGTTTTACAATAGTTTTAAAACGTTTATCCGCGTTTTCCGTCACGCTACATGTGTTAATAACATACATATCTGCGTGTTCTGAAAAATCTACTTTTTCAAAACCTTCCTCTTGAAAATTTCTAGCAATTGTAGACGTTTCTGAGAAATTCAGTTTGCAACCTAACGTGTAAAAAGCGACTTTTTTTCTATCGTTCATTTCGGTACTTTTCTACCAAAGCGGTAGCGATTTGTGTTAGTTTACCATTTGTCAAGTGTAATTACTGAATAAAATGCACTTGATAAATGGTATTATTTATGTACTTTTAAACCTTACAAATTCACTCAAAAAAAGCGTAATTCTTTCGGTATAAGCCTGCAAATTTACAATTAATTCAGAATATGATAAAATTAACAATGCAACATTTTAAAATCGCAATCAGTTATCTATCAATTCTTTGCTTTTTGTTGATTTCTTTTTCGTGCGAACAGAGTAATTCAGACAACAGAGATCATTTAGTTTTTCGCTACAATGAGCATGCAAATATTACGTCGTTAGATCCTGCTTTCGCGAAAGATCAACGAAATATTTGGGCAGTTCATCAACTGTTTAATGGTTTGGTTGAAATGGATTCAGAATTAAACGTAATTCCTTCTATTTCAAAATCTTGGAGTATTTCTGAAGATGCTTTAATTTATACGTTTGCTTTGCGCGATGATATACAGTTTCACAAACACCAATTGTTTGGAAAAGATAATACGCGAACCGTAAATGCGTACGATTTTGAATATAGTTTTGGTCGAATTTTAGATGATAAATTAGCTTCTAGCGGACGCTGGATTTTTAAAAGTGTAGAAAGTTTCAAAGCAATTGACAATCAAACTTTTGAAATTACCCTGAAACAACCTTTTCCTGCTTTTTTGAGTTTATTAACGATGAAATATTGTTCGGTGGTTCCGAAAGAAATTGTGGAGCATTATGGAAATGATTTTAGAGCGAATCCAATCGGAACTGGACCTTTTCAGTTTAAGATTTGGGAAGAAAACACAAAATTAGTTTTACGCAAGAATCCGAATTATTTTGAAGAAGACGCGCAAGGAAATTCGTTGCCGTATTTAGAAGCTGTCGCGATTACTTTTTTACCCGATAAACAGAGTGAATTTTTACAGTTTGCACAAGGAAATTTAGATTTTTTGAATTCGCTTGATGCTTCCTATCAAGATGAAATTTTAGATGCTTCTGGAAAATTACGAGAAACCTACACTTCTAGGATCAACATGATTTCTGGACCGTATTTAAACACTGAATATTTAGGGATTTTTATTGGCGATAGCACTTATGTTTCAAGTCATCACTTATTACGCAAAGCGATGAATTATAGTTTTGATCGGCAGAAAATGATCACGTATTTACGAAGCGGAATCGGAACGCCAGCCATTCATGGTTTTATCCCGAAAGGTTTGCCAGGTTTTGCCAATATTAAAGGATTTGATTACGAACCTGAACTCGCTAAAAATTTAGTAACTCAATATATAAAAGAAACAGGAAATACATCGCCTGAAGTTTCTATCACAACCAACGGACAGTATTTGAATTTCTGTGAGTACATTCAGCGAGAGCTAGAAAAAATAGGAATAAAAGCTTCTATTAATGTAATTCCTGCTTCTACATTGCGAGAATTACGTTCCAAAGGAGAATTGCCAATTTTTAGAGCGAGCTGGATTGCCGATTATCCTGATGCTGAGAATTATTTATCATTATTTTATAGTAAGAATTTCACACCAAACGGTCCAAATTATACACATTTTAAACATCCACAGTTTGATGAATGGTATGAAACTGCTTTGCGCGAAACCGAAGCAAGCAAACGTGCCAAATTGTACACAAAAATGGATTCTTTGTTAATTTCGGAAGCGCCATTAATTCCTTTGTATTACGATCAAGTAGTTCGATTTACACAAAAAAACGTTTCTGGTTTGGGCATGAATGCATTGAATTTGTTAGAGTTAAAGCGTGTAAAGAAAGCTAAATAATGTAAGCTCGATAAATAAACCTTCCAAGTATCTTAGAGAATATTTATGTTAAAAACTAGCTTAATTAGCTTTTCACTTTCTTTCTCTTTGCTCGCACAAAGAATACTGAATCAAGTTCAGCACAGGCGTCAACAAAAGAAAGTGCGTTTTTCCAGAGGTGTTTTTAGTTTTTTCTCTGAAAAACTAAAACCGTATTCATTTTTCTAAATTTTTTCCAAGGCTTCAAAAATTTTTAACGAAAAATGAATACTACACTGCGGAAAAAGAATCTATTACGTGTTATTTTCACATCAAGTTTAGGTTCAATAATAAATTTTCGCTGTAACATTTTTATCTTTTTCGATACAGATATTGTATACGATTCATTTAAAGAAAGAGATTATGACAGGATTTGCAGTATATGAAGATTTAGACAGAACTAAAAGAAGACGAAGTAGAAGAACTCCTTTTGATAAAAACCAACATTATTATAAAGATGAAGGAAATACATTTACATTTCCAAAAGCTACGGAAGCGCAATTAAAAGCTGTCCGCGAAAAACTCCAAAAACAACAACGCTCCGATAGGATTAAAACTATCATTTCATTTATAGTAGCAATTCCTATTTCGATTTTCAGGGCAGAATCATACTTTTTAAGACAATATAATCATTTATTTGCCTGATTATTAATTGTTTAAGTTATCAATTATTCGTATATTATACTGATAATCAATTACTTAACTCAATGAAACCATCTGATAACTTAAAAGACATTTTTGGGCAAATACAAGACCACAGAAGCCATATAAACAAGCTTCATAATTTAGTAGATATCCTTCTTATTGGTATAATTGCAGTGATTTCTGGGGCAGAAACTTGGGAACAAATGGCTGGGTTTGCCAAATCAAAAGAACCTTTTTTAAAGAAATTCTTAGAATTACCTAACGGTATTCCTTCGAAAGTAACTATCAATAGAGTCTTTTCAGCTATTGATAGTGAACAATTTGAATCTTGTTTTATTGATTGGGTCAATTCAATTGCAAATTTAAGTAAAGGTCAAATAATTGCGATTGATGGTAAAACGATACGTGGCGCAAAGTCTCATGGTAAAAAATCGCCAATTCACATGGTTAGTGCTTGGGCTTGCGAAAACAATCTTGTTCTAGGTCAAGTTAAAACAGCTGAAAAGTCAAACGAAATTACTGCGATCCCAGAATTACTGAACATCCTTAGTATTGCAGGAAATACTATTACAATAGATGCTATGGGAACTCAAAAAGAAATTGCAAAAAAAATAATTGAACTAGATGCTGATTATATTTTAGCAGTTAAAGCAAATCAACCGCAGTTATTAGAACATATTGAAGATGAGTTTCGGTTTTCCAAACAACTAGAAACATACACTAAACATGATTTAGATCATGGGCGTATTGAAACTAGAACATGTAGCGTAATTACTGATTTTAAGTTTATTGAACAGGACAATCAATGGAAAAATTTACAAAGTATTATAAAAATAGATAGCATTCGTGAATTTAAAAATAGTGATAAAGCGACAGAAAAAGCGACACGATATTATATTTCAAGTTTACGAAATGATGCTAGTGAATTTCAATCTAAAATACGCTCGCATTGGGCGGTAGAAAATAAATTACATTGGACTTTAGATGTAGCTTTCTCTGAAGATGCTTCTAGAAAAAGAGCAGGAAATGCTGCTCAAAATTATTCTATTCTGCTTAAAATTGCTTTAAATCTATTGAAAAATGAAACCTCTAAAAAGCTATCTATGAAAAGCAAAAGACTTGAAGCTGGATGGAATGAAGACTATTTACTCAGAATATTAAATTTAAAAGTATGATTCTGCCCTGTTTCGATTTTTCTTGTAATTGGAATTATAAAATTTTGGTCGTATATTAACATTTAAAACCTCAAAACTATGCCAGTTATTGTAAGATCAGCTTCTACAGTTGCGTTTAATAATAGTAAACGTAGGTTAGAGCACAGACAAAATCAGCGAAAATTGTATCTGAAAAATGATACAGAAAAAGCTGTATATGAAGAAGCTTCAGATAGTCTGTTAAAAGATATTAGACATAGAATACAAGAACAAGAAAGATTGCGCAGACAAAGGAATATTAAGATAGGAATCATTTTTAGTATACTAGTCACGATAGTTTTTTGCTATTTTATGTTTTTTAAATCATTTGATTCAGATATATTTTCAATCTCGATTTTTAACTAAAAAAATATTTATTAAAATTTAACACTTATGTCAGGATTTGCATCATTAGCGAACAGCATTATTAGAAATAACAGGCGCAAGCGTTTGGATAAGCTTGAACGCGTAGAACGTTACATTGGCACAGAATCTTCTGTAGCTGAATATAATGAGACTTCGGAATACATGCTACATAAAATCCGAAATCGGATGCAAGAAGAACAAAAACAATCACGACGTAAAACAATCATTATATTTTCAGTAGTTGGTGTTATTTTGATTTCGGTAATGAGTTACTTTTTGTTCATACACGAATTTCCGAATGAAGTACCCTTAATTTTTCAATTTTAATTGATACGATAGAAATTTTATATAGCAAAAGCCGTTACTTTTTTATGAGTAATGGCTTTTAATGTTAAGAAAAATCTTTGTAAGGATTTCAAATCAATTATAGATTTAAATCGATATTTCATAGAACAAATTCTTAAAGTGTAGCTTATTAAACATTATTAAATTGATTAAAGCTACAATAATTGTAGGATTTTTATAAATTTTAATTTAATTTTGACTTTCAAAATACGTCAAACTAATTTTAAAAATTATGAATCTTAAGAAAATTTCAACATTAGGAAAAACGATAACAAAAGCTGAACAGCGTACTATTCTTGGTGGAAATGTAGATGAATTATCTCCTGGAACTGGTAGCTGTGCTGCTTTTAGACCTTGTACAATTCCAGGGGATCACGACGATACATGTGAAGGTGGTGATATTGTTAGAAACGTTAGTAAAGACGAAGCAAAAGCATTTGTAGCAAGTGGTGGACGTTGGTGCTGTGAAGGTTGTGGTGGTGCTTCTTGGTATTACTAGTATATTCAAAAACAATTTTCAAACTTAATAAGAAACATACTCAGTATGTTTCCTTATTTTTATACTTATGAAATATATTTCTCTATTAATTATTTTTATTTGCCTTATCGGTTGTTCAAAAAAAAAGACTTCAACTATTCAACAATCATTAAAAAAAAATGAAAATGTTGTCCTTATTTTTGGAAAACGCACGTTTGAAAAAGACACAATGTATCATAAAAATGGAAAATCATATTCCTTAAAGGGAGACCCTATTCTCTATTATTTCGATAGTTATCCGTACGAAATGAAAGAATTAAAATCGGATAATTTAGTAGAAAATGATACGGTTATTATTAATACAACTAATCAGATTTTATTAGAACATCGGTATCATTATTTTTATTCTTCAACGTATCTTGTAAAAGCGGGCGATACCATTCAATTTGAGTATAAAAATGATGCACCCTATGCTACTATTTTAAATAAGAAAGAATTGACAAAAGAATTAAATTTTGAAGTCTCTTATAATATGAAAAATGATATTTACATAAGTGATTCTCAATTTTGGGGTAAACATAGGAGACATCGAACAGATAAAGAATATGATGATTATTATGATATTTTAAAAGCTAATAGAGTCAAACAATTAACTTCTTTAGATTCTTTACATAACATAGGAAATTTTGATGCAGATTATTATGATTTATTCAAAACGAAACTCAAATACGCAATAAGTCAATTAGATTTTTCAGATATTAAAAAAGATGAAATAGAACTTAAGAATGACACCTTATTAGCGAATAAAATTTACAAACACTTTTTGCCAAGATATGTTTTTAAAGAATTTGAAATACCAATTATCAAGAAGAGAAATACACCAATGTATGATTATTTAATTGCTTTTGATTCTGTTCAAAAAAGTAATTTGTTTTCTAAAAAAATACAGAATTACCTATTGTATTATTCACTTAAAGAAATTGCCAATAATTACTCGCTAGATGATTTTAAAACATATCATAAAAAGTTTACAGAAACAGTAAAAGATACCACGCTTTTAAATTTGATAAATGATACGTATTTAACTGATTTTATTTCCTTTAAAGGAAAAATAGATGAAGTCTATTTAGTAAATGCTACAAAAGAAAAAACAACCCTGAAAGAAGTGATTGATCAATATAAAGGTAAAGTTGTTTATGTAGATTTTTGGGCAAGTTGGTGCGCTCCGTGCAGAGTTGCTATTGAACCTGCTAAGAAATTACAACGAGCATATGAAAATAAGGATTTTGTATATATATACATTTCCATAGATCAAGATTTTTCTAAATGGCAAGTTGCATCAAAAGAAGAAAATTTAATCTATTTTAGAAATAGTTTTGTCGCCGTTAATTATCCGTCTGCTTCGTTTTACAGACAGTTACAACTCAAAACGATTCCTAGATATATTATGTATGATAAAGAAGGAAACATGATTCATAAAGATGCTCCGAGTCCAAAAGGAACAGAAATTAGAGCGTTGATTGATTCGTATTTAGCTAAGTAAACTAACAGAATTATTATATACGCCAATCTCCATCATTTTTAGTTTGTGTGAAATCTTGACCAGGTTTTCCAATGTCTGAAATTTTAGGCTTTTTGCGTTCTTCTTCTGCATATTCTTTGTGCCATTTCTTTTTGAAGAGTTGATATGTTCCCCAACAAAAAAATGCGCCAATTGGTATAAATATGAGTCCTAATATTAAATCACTAACTCCCGCAAAAGGATCTTCTCCAGTAAATTCTATATAGATTCCAAGAATGATTCCAGCTATGAAAGCGCCTCCATAATAGGAAAACACGCCCAAAACACCATAAATCCAAGCAAGTTTTTGATTGTATTTTTTAGCTAATTGAAAGAATTGTTTTCCAATTAAAATGATGATGACAATCTCTATCATTTGTTACTTTTTAATCTTTACGCCACTTTTTTGTTTCTTCAAAAACATGTGTCAAAATAGCTTCGTCTTGTTCGGTGAATTCTATTTTTCGTCGCGACATCACAACTTTGCAAACTTCAAAAGCTTTTTTTGTCAAATATGTTGTAAATCCGCTTGCGCCGCCCCAACTATAACTTGGCACAAAGTTTCTTGGAAATCCTGAGCCAAATATGTTTGCGTTGACACCAACTACAGTTCCTGTGTTAAACATGGTGTTGATTCCGCATTTGCTGTGGTCGCCCATCATAAGTCCGCAAAATTGTAATCCTGTTTTGGCAAAATTTTCTGTTTCATAACTCCACAAACGCACAGGCGCGTAATTATTTTTAAGGTTTGAATTGTTACTATCTGCACCAATATTACACCATTCGCCCAAGACTGAGTTTCCTAAAAATCCATCATGTCCTTTGTTAGAATAACCCATTAATACGGAATTGTTCACTTCTCCTCCAACTTTACAAAAAGGTCCTAACGTTGTTGCGCCGTAAATTTTAGTTGCGAGTTTTAAAACTGAGTTTTCACACATTGCCAACGCACCACGAACAACACTTCCTTCCATAATTTCAGCATTTTTTCCAATGTAAATTGGTCCAGAACTTGCGTTTAACGTACAGAAATTCAAAGTTGCGCCTTCTTCTATGAATATGTTTTCAGGAGCAATTACGTTTACCGTTGCCGGAATTGGTTGTGAAGTTCTATCTCTAGTAATTAAATTAAAATCAGCTTGAATGGCTTCTGCATTCTTTGAAAAAATATCCCACGTATTTTCAATTCGCAAACATGTTGCTTCATATGAAATAACTTCATACGTCTCAAAATCAACCTCATCTTGTTCGTCTGTTGCGTGAAATGCAATAATTTCATCGCCACAAAAAATAGCTTGTTTCGCTGATAAATCTTGAATCATAGCTGTCAATTCTGCATTTGGCAAAAAAGAAGCATTAATCATTACATTTTCTTCCAATTCTACCATTGGATATTTTTCAGACAAATAATCTTCTGTAATCGTTGTGGTTGTTCCGCCAAGATACGTTTCCCACTTTTCTCTAATCGTTAATATTCCGACTCTAATATCGGCAACTGGTCGCGTGTAGGTAAATGGTAAGAGTGCGTTTCTTACGGTTCCATCAAAGAGAATATAGTTCATTATGTACTTAGTTTTTGTAAATGTAAAAAAAGGGTTGCGTTTGTAAATAGCAATATAAGTATTTTTCAAAAAAAAATGTCTCTCAGTTTCCTGAAAGACATTTAATATGTTGTGTTCAAAATTCTTATTTCTTGAATTTCGAGTATTTGTTTTTGAACTTGTCAATACGTCCTGCTGTATCTACTAACTTAGATTTACCAGTGTAAAATGGATGTGAAGTTCTTGAAATTTCTAATTTGTATAATGGATACTCAGTACCTTCGTGTTCGATAGTTTCTTTTGTTTCCACTGTAGATTTTGTAAGAAATACATCTTCGTTAGACATATCTTTAAATGCTACTACTCTGTAATTTTCTGGATGTATACCTTGTCTCATTTTCGTGATTCTTTATTATAACTTTCTCAATTTTCGAGGTGCAAATTTAATTATTATTTCTGAATTTGCAACATTTTAATAAAAATATTTTGATATTTTCTGCAACTGAATTTCTATATTTGTCTCCTGCTTAAAAAACTGTATCCATGTTTTCAAAAACATCACATTTCGGAATTGCGCTAGGAATTCTAAATATTTTATTTTTCATCCTGCAATATCAGCAAAATATTCATACCGACTCTAAAAATATCTATGCAATTTTAATGTTGCCGATTACAGTCGTATTTATAATACTTGCTATTTTAAAAGCAAATAAAGATTGGGAAGGAGAATTGTTCAGCATTCGAAAAGGATTGCAAACAGGAATTGGCGTTATTTTAGTTGGTGGACTCATCCTTTGGGTATATCAAATTATACACGCAAATTTTATAGAACCTGAATTTATTAATAGATTAGCAGCCGTTGCGCAAGAAGATTTAAAACTTGATGAGCAATTTACACCAGATCAAGTTGCTGAGAAAATAGCCTTTTTTAAAGCCAATTATAAGTTTAGTCTATTTATTGATATTGTATTGAAGAGTCTATTTACTGGATTTTTTGTTTCTTTGATTACCTCATTGGTCATCAATGCCTTTTACAAACAACGATAAAACCGTTTTATGAATATATCCGTAGTTATTCCACTACTTAACGAAGATGAGTCTTTAAAAGAACTGTATACTTGGATTGCGCGCGTAATGCATGCAAATAAGTATACGTATGAAGTACTTTTTATTGATGATGGAAGTACGGATCGTTCTTGGGAAATTATTCAAGAGTTGGCTGAAAAACATTCCGAAGTAAAAGGAATTCGTTTTTTGCAGAACTATGGAAAGTCGCAAGCGTTGCATGCAGGTTTTAATAAAGCTTTAGGCGATGTTGTCATTACAATGGATGCGGATTTACAAGACAGTCCTGACGAAATTCCTGAATTGTTCAATATGATTACAGAGAAAAAACTCGACCTAGTTTCTGGTTGGAAAAAGAAACGGTATGATTCTGTCATTGCGAAGAATATTCCATCAAAATTATTCAATTGGGCAGCGAGAAGAACTTCTGGATTAAAATTACACGATTTTAACTGCGGTTTAAAAGCATATAAAAATAGTGTGATTAAGAATGTTGACGTTTATGGCGAAATGCACAGATATATTCCTGTATTGGCTAAAAACGCAGGTTTTCACAATATTGGCGAAAAAGTTGTCATACATCAAGCACGGAAGTATGGAAAAACTAAATTTGGTTATGACCGTTTTATTAATGGTTTTTTAGATTTAATCACGATTTGGTTTTTGTCTAAATTCGGAAAACGTCCGATGCACTTATTTGGCGCATTAGGCGTATTAATGTTTATGATTGGATTGGCTTCTGCCGGATATATCGGAATTACAAAATTATACAAACTTGCGTATGATTTACCAGCAATTTTAGTAACTGATAATCCTTGGTTTTATATTTCTTTAGCAACCATGATTATTGGAACTCAGTTTTTCTTAGCTGGATTTTTAGGCGAAATTGTATTGCGAAGTAAACGCGATAAGGAACGTTATAAGATTAGTGAAACAGAGAATTTTTAATATTTAATTAGTCTTAATTCAATAGAGATTAGAAAACTTTTCTGATTTTTCAAGCAAAATTCTTAATTAAAAACATCATTTCTTGTTTATTCTTTTCTTTCTCTTTGTTCGCACAAAGAAAAGAAACAAAAGAAAGTGCGCTTTTCCAGAGGTGTTTTTAGCCGAAAAGGCTAAAACCGAATTCATTTTTCTAAATTTTTTCCAAGGCTTCAAAAATTCTTAACGAAAAATGATTTCTACACTGCGGAAAAGAATATTTCGTGCAAAATTAACGTTTCAAGGTTACATTTCCTTTAATGATTCTTCCGTTTTCAAGAGTTAACTTATACCAATAATCGCCAGAAGGCAACCGAGCACCTTTGTAAGTTCCGTCCCATTCTGTGTCTGCTTTGATGTAGTTTAAATTTTTTCCATATCTATCATACAATTCAATAGTTGCATTCGGATAATATTCTTTCTGAAGTAATTGCCACGTATCATTAAAGCTATCGCCATTTGGTGTGAAGAATTTCGGAAATCCTCCAACTAAAATGGTTTCTGAAGCTGCATTACATTCGCCACGACGCACTACAATGTCATAAATGCCAGGATATATATTCACAAATTCGTTATTTTCTGAAAACGAATTTCCTCCATTGATAGAATACGTAATATTTTCTGGATCATTCTCGTCTGCAACTACTATTTTTATGGTGTTTACAGCTTGAAAGTCTGCTACTTCTATACGATCAATAGTTAATGGAGGTTCTTCAGTAACAACATACGAAATTTGCTTTTCGCAACCTGCACTATTTGAAACTGTAACGGTATACACACCAGTTTCCGTTACCGTAATTGCGGGCGTAATTTCGTTTGTAGACCATACATAACTGGCAAAATTTTCCTCAAAAGACAATTCTACGGAAGTGCCATTACCAGTACATAAAAATGCTTCCTGATCGCCAATTATTGGCTGACCAACGATATTAATCTCAATACTTCCAATAAATCCGCATTCGGTTCCGTACGAAACTCTGAAAAACAGTTCTCCGTTTGTGTTGACATTTACAGGAGAGAAATTTGTGAGTTGATTGTTTTGTAATAACGCGTCGTTTCTTGTATTGTAAATTCCGATTGTTGCGCCAGGGAAATCATTTTCTAACGTATCTTCTATTTGTGTAACGGAAATACTGGTGCCATTTAGTTCGCACACATCAATCGTAGTATGTAGTCCTAAGTTGGTATTTGAGTTTACTTTTAGTCGCACTTGCGTGATCGCAAAACAGTCTACATACGAAAAAACGCGTGCATATAATATTTGCTCGTTTACACTATTTGCATAGAAATCATTTGTCAACGTATTTTCGTTCATTTGCGCATCCGTTATGTTTTCAAAAAATAAAACATCTATATTAGAATTACCATTATCTTCTTCTATAATAGCAACTGCTTGTTGCAGATTAAATATTGATAAACCATCGCTATCATTGTCATCAGCGTCGCATTGTTCAATTGTAAATAACGAATTTATAGTTGGTGTTTCTTGAATGACTACGATTTCAGTAAATTGCTGATTTGGCACATTTGAAAACGTCACATTCGCGGTTACTGTAAACGATCCAGCATTAGAAAACGTATGTGTTGGCGAAATTACAGAAGACATGCTGTTATTTCCAGATGCTGGATCGCCAAAATTCCAATCGATTCCAGTAATATCATTTTCAGAAGCTATTGCAAACGTAGTTTCATCTCCAAAACAGAAATTTTCAATTGTTGCAATACTTTCATAATACGATTGTACAGCGGCAGGCAATCCAAAACGTGCAAAATGCAATCCTAAATCCACACTTTCAAAGTCAAAATCACAGGCAGCACCAAGTAAATTTGGCGTATTTACCGTTGAGATTCTATTTCCTGGTAAGGAATGATAAATTCGTTTGTCCATTCCTAATTGTAAACTTCCAGCCAAAGACGATATTACTAGACCTTGCACATAATCATACACAATGTATTTTGTATTCGGAACATCCGTTGAAGTTACATCATATTGTTGCAATTGCATGTTTGCGAACGAATTTCCTCCAGAAAATAATTTTCCAGAAGCGTATAGTTTTGTAGAATTCGAAGAAAATTCAACACCATAAAACATCAAATCATCTCCTAAAAAATCTTCGTTAGTGACAAATCCCGTTGTACTATCAAAATCATACAAATACAACGAACCAGCTTGATCTGGCTCAAATAATGTATGTACAATAGCTAATTTTGTTCCGTTAGGAGAAATTTTCATATTTCCTCTAATATTTTTATAATCAGGAACAGAATGTGCTGTGTTAGAAACCACAGGAATTGTATTGACGCCAGCCGAAGTTACTTTGAACGAAAAAAACTGATTGTTACGATGTGTAATTACCCAAAAATTTCCGTCAGAACTCAGCGCTGCACTTACCTTTTCGGATGTATTTGGTAATAAATTTATGTTTTTCATGGTTACTGCGCCCATTCCGCCACTTAAAGTCATATCGACAATGGAATAATTAAATCCATTACTTTGACCCGAAATTATATCATACGAATCCACAACATCAGTTGTAAAAATGTAATATATATTTGAATTCGCAGGGTTTGGAATTATGATACACGATTGTGTACTGGACAAACTTCCAATTAAGTCCGTTCCGTTTGGCATTATTTCGTGCATTCTGTTCCATACTGTAACTCCATCTGTGTAGAATAACAGTGCTCCATTTGCGTCAGAAATCGTTGAGCAACCTTCAAGCGTATTTACCTGACCAGCATCTAATACGATTGGTGTTCCCGTATTAAAATTTAGTCCAGCATTTACACCAAAAAACCAATGAGCAGTTTCTCGTTGCGCGCTTACTGAGATACAAAAAAAGAGAAGTATGCAAAAGAGTTTTAGAGAATTTTCTTTCATATCAATCATAGCAATACATTAAAGTTATCTAAAATATCTAATGTATCAAAATAGAAACCAAATGAATTCATTATTTTAGCAACTTAAATACCTATACATGACAAAGATTGACGCTAAAATTTTGGAGAAAGCAACTGCTTGGCTAGCTCCAAATTTTGATTCAGATACGCAAACAAAAGTGCAACAACTTATAGATAACAATCCAAAAGAATTGACTGAAAGTTTTTACCAAAACTTAGCTTTTGGAACTGGCGGAATGCGCGGCGTTATGGGGCCTGGAACGAATAGAATCAATAAATACACGTTAGGGAAAAATACACAAGGACTAAGTAATTATCTCAAAAAAATATACCCAAATCAACAATTAAAAGTTGCCATTGCATACGATTGCAGACACAATAGTAAATCGCTTGCAGAAACGGTTGCAGCTGTATTTTCAGCGAATGATATTCAAGTATATTTATTTTCAGATTTACGTCCGACTCCAGAATTATCGTTTGCAGTAAAATATTTAAATTGTCATGCAGGAATTGTGTTGACAGCATCACACAATCCGCCAGAATACAATGGTTATAAAGTGTATTGGACAGATGGCGGACAAATTGTTCCACCAGAAGATGAAGAAATTATTCAAGAAATTAATGCCTTAGATTTTGCTCAAATCAAGTTTGAAGCAAAAAATGATTTGATTCATTTGATTGATGCCGAAGTCGATGAAGCTTTCGCGAACGCAAGTGTGGCAAACGCAGATTTTAAATCTCCTGAAAAGGATAACTTAAATATCGTGTTTACCTCTTTGCACGGAACTTCGATCACATTAATTCCAGAAGTTTTGAAAAAAGCTGGCTATAAAAATGTTCATATTGTTGAAGAACAAGCAACACCTGATGGCGATTTTCCTACGGTAGTTTCTCCAAATCCTGAAGAACCAGAAGCATTAAAAATGGCGTTGGAATTGGCTGATAAGGTAAATGCCGATATCGTAATTGGAACAGATCCAGATGGTGATCGTTTGGGAGTTGCTGTCCGTGATTTGGATGGAAATATGATAATCGTAAATGGAAATCAAACGATGGTTGTAATGACCGATTTCTTGTTGCAACAATGGAAAAATAACAATAAAATAAACGGAAAACAATTTATTGGTTCTACGATTGTGTCTACACCAATGATGGGAAAATTAGCGGAAGCATATAAGGTAGAATGTAAAATTGGCTTGACAGGTTTTAAATGGATTGCCAAAATGATTAAAGATTTTCCAGAACTTGAATTTATTGGCGGCGGCGAAGAAAGTTTCGGATTTATGACAGGTGATTTTGTACGTGATAAAGATGCAGTTACTGCTACATTATTGGCATGTGAGATTGCCGCACAAGCAAAAGTTGATGGAAGTTCTTTTTATGCGTCTTTGATTGACATGTACGTTTCTCACGGATTTTACAAAGAGAAATTAGTTTCTTTAGTAAAAAAAGGAATGGATGGCGCCGCTGAAATCAAGCAAACAATGATTGATTTACGTGAAAATCCGTTAACAACTATTGATGGTTCTAAAGTAATCAGAATTGAAGATTATCAAACTGCAACTACAACCAACATGGAAACTGGTAAAACATCTAAAATTCAGATTCCAAAATCAAACGTATTAATTTATTACACGGCTGATGGCACTCAAATTGCCGCGCGCCCAAGTGGTACAGAACCTAAAATAAAATTCTACTTTAGTGTGAATCTGCCTTTAGCAAACAAAGCTGATTTTGAAGCTGTAGAAAAACAACTCGATGCAAAAATTGATCGCATCGTACTAGAAATGAAACTTAACTAATGAATTATATCAAAAAAATATTGCGCTTTGCAATACCTTATAAAAAATATGCGTATTTAAATATTTTCTTTAATGTACTTTACGCTTTGTTTAGCACACTAGGAATGGTTGCTTTAATTCCAATGCTTACCGTACTTTTTGATGAAGGAGAAAAACTAACTGAAAAACCAATTTTTGATGGTAATATCAAAGATTATTTAGAAAATTATCTAAATTACTTTATCACGACAACTTCTGAATCTGAAGGAGAAATAAACACATTGATGTATATGATCATTTTGATTGTCGTGCTGTTTTTCTTTAGAAACATATTTGGCTACTTGGCAATGTATTTTATTACATTTTTACGAAACGGAATTTTGAAAGATGTTCGAAATGAATTGTATGATAAAATCATGGAATTACCAATTTCTTTTTACTCAGAGAAAAGAAAAGGTGATGTCATTGCGCGTACTTCTGCTGATGTAGGAGAAATTCAAAACTCGTTTTTATCCGTATTGGAACTTGTAGTTAAAGAACCTTTGACAATTTTATTTACGATTGGCGCTATGTTTTTCATCAGTCCAAAACTGACACTTTTTGTATTTATTTTTATTCCGGTTTCTGGTTTTATTATTTCTGCGGTTGGAAAAAAATTAAAGAAACATTCTGAAAATACCCAAAAAGAACAAGGAATCTTTTTATCACATTTAGAAGAAACATTAGGAGGATTGCGCGTGATTAAAGGATTTAATGGAGAATCTTACTTTGGTGACCGTTTCAAAGAATCTACGTATCGATTTTTTAGTTTTTCAAATAAATTATTAAACAGACAAAATTTAGCTTCTCCAATAAGTGAGTTTTTAGGAATTGTCATTATTGCTGTACTTCTTTGGTATGGAGGAAATATGGTATTGGTCGAAAATACGTTGAAAGCCAGTGCATTTATCGCATATATTGGATTATCATGGCAAATTTTAACACCAGCAAAAGCAATTTCAAAAGCATCTTACAGTGTGAAAAGAGGAAATGCTGCTGCTGATCGTGTATTGGAAATTTTAGAAACAGAAAGTCCTATTGCAGATGTACCAAATGCAAAAGTAAAAGAAGGTTTTAATTCAGAAATAACATTAAGAAATATTTCTTTTAAATATGATGAAACGTACGTATTGAAAGACTTTACACTAACAGTTCCGAAAGGGAAAACAGTTGCCTTAGTTGGACAATCGGGAAGTGGAAAGAGTACGATTGCAAATCTTGTAACGCGTTTTTATGATGTAAACGAAGGAAGTATTGAAGTTGATGGCGAGAATATAAAAACACTCACCAAACATTCTTTACGTGGCTTAATGGGACTCGTAACGCAAGATTCTATCCTTTTTAATGAAACGATTCGTAATAACGTGAAACTTGGAAAACAAGACGCAACCGACGAAGAAGTGATTGCTGCATTGAAAATCGCAAATGCGTGGGAATTTGTAAAGGATTTACCTCTAGTTCTCGATCATAATGTGGGAGATTCTGGTGGAAAATTATCTGGAGGACAAAAACAACGTTTGAGTATTGCCAGAGCCGTTTTAAAGAATCCGCCAATTATGATTTTGGATGAAGCAACTTCTGCACTAGATACCGAAAGCGAACGTTTGGTACAAGTCGCGCTTGAAAATATGATGAAGAATAGAACTTCCATCGTCATTGCACATAGATTGTCTACGATTCAGAATGCAGATGTGATTGTTGTGATGCAAAAAGGCGAAATTGTAGAACAAGGAACGCATGAAGAGTTGATTAGCAACAATATGGTGTATACGAAGTTGGTGCAGATGCAGTCGATATAGTTGTTTTTTTGTTTTTTTGTCTATTCGTTTTTTGTTGGTTTTAGGTTTTAGGTTTTAAAATTATTTTTTACATTTAAAATTCAACATTTAACATTTCACACCTTTAGATTAAACTATTTCTTTTTTTTAACGTCTAAACATCAAACGCAATTAATTGAACGTCGTAGAAACCACTCTTATTGATGATTTGAAGAATCCGAAAACGCAAGAAAAGGCGTTTCGAGAGCTTGTGTCTACGTATAAAGAGCGTTTGTATTGGCATATTCGAAGAATGGTAACGAGTCATGAAGACACCGATGATGTACTTCAAAATACGTTTGTTAAAGTGTTTAGAAGTATTGATAAGTTTAAAGGCGACAGTAAATTATATTCTTGGATGTACCGAATTGCAACGAATGAATCGATTACGTTTATTAATCAGCGCGCAAAAAAATCAGGAATTTCTTCGGAAGAATTGAAAGATCATTTGGTTAATAATTTACAAGCCGATGTATATTTTGAAGGCGACGAAATTCAGTTGCAACTGCAAAAAGCGATTGCAATTTTACCACAGAAACAACAACTTGTTTTTACGATGCGTTATTTTGACGATATAAAATACAAAGATATGAGCGAAATTTTAGATACATCAGTTGGCGCATTGAAAGCTTCGTATCATCATGCAGTGAAAAAAATAGAAAATTATTTAACGGATTAAACCTTTTATCCTATTTAGAGTCAAACCATTGTGAAAAATAAAAAATTACATATCAACAAAAATTCAGGATTTACAACGCCAAAAGATTATTTTGAGACGTTTGAAGATCGTCTTTTTGATAGCATAAAAACAGAAACGATCATTCCAAAAGAAGAAGGATTTAAAGTTCCTGACACTTATTTTGATGGTTTGGAAGATTCACTTTCAGCACAATTATTTTCAAGTGAAAACGAAACAAAAGTAATTCCATTAAATACTAAGAAAAGTTTCCTAAAGTATATTGGATATGCTGCTGCAGCGTGTGTTTTATTTTTGGGTGCGATCAATTTTTTCCAAGATGAAACCGTCGATAATTCTATTGATAGTGTTGTAAATAGTGAAATTAATACGTTTATTGAGAATGATTTAATCGCATTGAATAATTACGAATTAATGACTGCTTTTGAAGAAGAAAACATTGACGTTTCTAGCCTTTTTGAAGTGAGTTTAAACGAAACAGAAACGATAGATTATTTGGAAAATACCATAGATCCTTATGATTTATTAATTGAATAAAATATAAAAAAATGAAACTATATACTACACTCTTTTTTTTATGTTTTGGGCTCTTTGCAGGAATGGCGCAAAACGGTAATTTTGGCAAAAAAAACAAAGAAAAAATTAAGGTATTAAAGATTGCTTTTTTTACGGAAAATTTGGATTTAACTGAAAAGGAAGCACAACAATTTTGGCCTGTTTACAACACGTATGACGATAAAAATCATGAGTTGCGTGTGAAAGGAATGAACAAGATAAAGAGAGACGTAAACAATTTCGAAAGCATGACGGAAGCAGAAGCAATAATTATCTTGAATAGAATTGAAGCGCTGGAAATGCAAGTTTATGAAAACAACAGAGCGTTAATGAAAAAACTCAGAGGAATTCTTCCTGCAAAAAAGATTATCCGCCTGAAAAAAGCAGAACGCGATTTTAATAGAAAACTGATGAAACAGTTTCGAGATAAACACGATAAAAATAAATCAATGCCCTAAAAAACCTAGAATACTTTTGTATTCTTAACCGCATTGATTAGAAAAGAGCATTTCCTTTAAACAGAAATGCTCTTTTTGTTTTGAAGTTGAAGTTAAAATCGTTATAACCCTTTTCAGGTAGATTTTTACTTTCGATTGAATAACAATTTAGCAATTCTATTTTTCCCCGCCGCATACGCCGTAGAATCATTTAGGAAACGAATTGTGTAGAATCCTTCGTCGGAGAGTTGTTTCCAAGTATTTCCTGCATCGTTAGAATAATCAATTCCTTTGAAACCAACAGCAATCAATTCTTTTGCATTACTATTTGGCACATATTGCACACAGCTTCTATAGCCTGGATTTTGATTTTTAGCAACGATTTTCCACGTTTTTCCGCCATTGGAAGTTCTGATTTTGTTTGCTTCGTTTGCGTCCGCTTTTGTATAATCGCCACCAATGGCGAATCCGTTTTTAGCATCATAGAAATCTACTGAATACATTCCTGTGGTTTCTATTCCTTGAATTATTGGCGTTTCAAATACTTCCCACGTGTTTCCTTTATCTGCCGAATATAGAATTCTACTCGCCTTTCCTCCTGTTGCAATCCAAGTTTCGTTTCCTATAATTGAAATATTTGTATTACTTGCGGCAAAAGCAGCTTCTCCAGCTATTGCTTTTGGTAAATTATCGCAGGAAATTTTCTTCCATGTATTTCCGCCATCACGCGTAATTATGATACTTATGCAATCTTCTGTCGGATCGCCCATGACAATTCCCTCTTTATCATTCCAGAAAGCAATTGCATCGTAAAATACTTTTTCGTTTGTTTCTTCGTAGACTAATTTCACAGTTCCATCAGTCGAAATTTTATATAGTAATGCAGGATTGGCAATGCTAATTCCAAACGTGTGTTCATTCGCGAAAGCGACAGCTCTAAAACTCACATTGAGCGAATCAGCTACTTTTCCTTTTAATAGATTTTTATGTTGGTTTGAAGTTGTATTGTAATGTCCAATCGTAGTTTTGTTTCCGCCATATACCAAATCGTTTTCAGGTGTAATTGCAATTGCTCTGATACTGATAGAATCATTAAAAATAGTTTGAATAGAAACCTCAGCAATTGCTTTTTCAGGTTGTTTTGCTACTTCCTTTTTCTTTTCAGAACAAGAAAAAAATAATGTTAGGATACAAACGGAAATTATAGAGCGCATAGTTATGATTTGTTAGGATTGAAGATGGATTTTCCAACTGCTTTGATGGAAATAATATTCAGCGGAAATTCCATAAATACATGTAAAAAACTCAAGAATAGCAATACGATTAAACCAATTTTATAGTTGTAAAAGTATAATCCAACAGAAAAAATCCATAGTAAAATTATAGTGATTGAACGTTTTTTAGAAAGCTTTTTATGCCAGCCAATTACGGTAGTTTTTGAAAACCAGTTTAGGTAATGATACGTGTATGCAAACGCAATGAATATTTGAATTTTGATGTCTACTAATTTATTAAAAGCAAAGGGTTTTCCGTCTGAAAGTCCCAGTACTTCTGCAAGCTTTATGTTCAATATATAAAAATTATTTTCTGCATAAATTCTTTGTGTATCAATTTTGATACTATATGATAAGGTTGAAATTGAGAGAAAAACGATAATGAATGGAATGACGGCGAGTAAGATGACATTGAAATATCCGATGCGACTTTTTGATTTTAGATTTCCATACCACATAAATATCAATGTAAAAAGATATACATGAATAACTGTTGGCAACAATATTCCAATGATTAAATGATAGAATGGGAAAAAGTGAAATAATACCGCGAATAGCACGCCAACACTTAACACAATATATTGATGCTTTTTCGATTTTACAACCGTGAATGCAATAGCCGCTACAATTGCCAAAAAGAGTCCAGCATTGAAATATAGCGGAAGTTTACGCATTATGTATTGTACAGCAGTATTGTTTTGATATTGATCGAGATACGGAAGTTGAAATAAGGCAGGTATTGAAATTAAAAAGGCTGCTATGATGATGAGGTAAATCCAGAGTTTATTGACTACAAAGTAGTTTTTATCGCGAATCCAATTTATTTCTGTGAAGTAATGCAACGGACCTAAGATTGCATATGACAATAAGAAAAGTTCAAAAGGCAACCAACAAGCTAATAGGAATGAGAGGATAATTAATCCTGTGTTTAGAAAGTCTATATTGAGCGTTTTCATAGTTTTTAAAAATAGAAAAAGCTTCGCAGACTGCGAAGCTTTTTTGCTTTAATTTAAGAATTGAACCCTTATTTGGTTTTATTCGATAATCATTTTCTTAGTAGCTACTTTTTTACCACCAACATATAATGTGTAGTAGTACATACCAGAAGATAATGAACGTGTGTTTATGTCTAATTCACTTTCTCCTCTGTTAGTAATATCAACAGTTGAAATCACTTGTCCAGCAGTATTTACAAATACAATCGCTGCGTTTCCACTAGTATCTTGTGGAATAAAGTAACGAATTGATGAAGTATCATTGAAAGGGTTTGGAATGTTTTGGTATAAAATAGCGCCGCTTCTTGATGCTGGTGCTCCACCTGGCAATGATAATGTTCCATCACATGCACATGCTTCAATAGTTGTAACTCTTGCTAGTAAATCATCTATTTGTGCTTGTTGTGATGTATTTTCAGCTTCTAATGCACTTAAAACTGGTGATAAATCTACGTTTACAGAAGTTCCACCTTCAATAGCTACCGTTAGTGTGTTTCCTGATAATGTTGCAGATGTTAAGTTTTGATCATCCGTTCCTGTTCCATCTGAAAAAGAAGACAAATCAACTCCAGTTCCACCAGTAATATTTAAGGTAGTTCCTGATAATGATAAATCTTGATTGTCAGTTCCTGTTCCATCTGCTAATGAAGATAAATCAGCTGATGTTCCTCCAGAAATACTTAAGGTTGTTCCTGATAATGATAAGTTTTGATTATCCGTATTGTCTAAATATCCTGATAAGTCTATTGTAGTTGCTCCACCTGAAATACTTAACACATTTGCAGCAACCGATAATTCTTGGCTATCTGTTCCTGTTCCATCTTGTAATGAAGATAAATCAACTCCAGTTCCGCCTGCAATGTTTAAGGTTGTTCCTGTTAATGATAAATTTTGATTATCTGTATTGTCTAAATATCCTGATAAGTCTATTGTAGTTGCTCCGCCAGAAATACTTAATGTGTTAGCAGCTACTGATAATTCTTGGTTATCTGTTCCTGTTCCATCTTGTAATGAAGATAAGTCGGCTCCAGTTCCACCTGCAATGTTTAGCGTTGTTCCTGTTAATGATAAATTTTGATTGTCTGTATTGTCTAAATATCCTGATAAATCAACTGTTCCAGCACTTCCTGTGATACTTAACACATCCGCAGCAACTGAAATTGCTTGACTGTCAGTTCCTGTTCCATCTTGCAATGAAGATAAATCAGCTCCTGTTCCACCTGCAATATTTAGCGTTGTTCCTGTTAATGATAAATTTTGATTGTCTGTATTGTCTAAATATCCTGATAAATCAACCGTTCCAGCACTTCCTGTGATACTTAACACATCTGCAGCAACTGAAATTGCTTGTGTATCTGTATTATCTAAGTATCCTGATAAATCTATGGTAGTTGCTCCACCCGAAATACTTAAGGTGTTGGCAGCAATAGATAATTCTTGGTTGTCAGTTCCTGTTCCATCTTGCAATGAAGATAAATCAGCTCCAGTTCCGCCAGAAATACTTAAAGTTGTTCCTGATAATGATAAATTTTGACTGTCTGTGTTTGTATATCCTGATAAATCAACCGTTCCAGCGTCGCCTGAAATACTTAAAACATCTCCAGTTAAAGAAATTGCCTGTCCATCTGTATTATCCAAATACCCTGATAAGTCAACAGTTCCAGCATCTCCAGTAATACTTAACACATTTGCAGCAACTGAAATTGCTTGTTCGTCTGTATTGTCTAAATATCCTGATAAATCAACAGTTCCAGCATCTCCAGTAATACTCAAAACATCTGCGGCAACTGAAATTGCTTGTGCATCTGTATTGTCTAAATAACCTGATAAATCAACAGTTCCTGCGTCTCCAGTAATGCTTAAAACATCTGCGGCAACTGAAATTGCTTGTGCATCTGTATCCATCATGCCTTTCCATTGCGTTCCGTCCCAATAGTACGTGTTATCTAATTCTGAATCATATACAATCATTCCTTCATCAACAACAGCTAAAGTCGTTCCAAAAGCAGTGCGTTCTGCGGTAAGCATACGGTTTAGTTGTAAACCTTTGGTTGCTCCTGTTAAGTCTAAAGAAGATTTTGCATTTGGTGTATTAGTTCCGATACCAACACTTAATGGATTTGTTGCACCACCAAGAACCATTGTATTATTATTTACCGCAGTTGCAGCATTACCAATTGCAACTGAATTTGTTCCTTGTACGTTTGCGGCATACCCAATAGCAATGTTGTTTGTGGGTAATAATGCTCCTGGATCAGTTGAAGATGCAGTGTATCCAATTACAATTGCTCCATCATTTTGTGCTACCGTAGTAGAACCAATAGCAACTGCTTGCTGATTGTCAACATCTACCAAACGACCAATACCAACTACGTCATTTTCTTCAATATCGACTCTATCTCCAATACCAACTGAATAATCAGCTAAGGCTGACATGTTTCCTAAATAACCCATCATAATAGAGTTTTGACCTCTTACATCATGATCATGTCCTAAAGAAACTGAAAATTGTCCATCAGCAAAAGCTCTGTTACCAACTCCAATAACGTTGTTATTACTTGCATTGATATCATATCCCATAAAAATAGCATTAGATCTGTTGTTGTTATCAAAATCTGCAAGCGATCCTATACCAACATTATATTGTCCTTCTCTGTTTGTAAAACCAGTAGAGAAACCTAAATATGTATTGTGGTTTGCGTTTGTTGTATTATTTGTACGGTTGTTATCCCAACCTGCTTGTGCTCCAACAAATGTATTATAATCTGCATATTCTGTAGCAACACCTGCAGCGGCTCCAATCATAGTATTGTAAATACCATCTCCAATATCAATTGCAGCAGAATCTCCAACTCCTGTGTTGTGGTGACCATCATCTACATCACTCATTGCTTCACTACCAATAGCAGTGTTTCTATATCCTACGTCAGATGAAATACCTACTTCGTTTCCGACAAAAGTTTGTTTGTAACCAGTAGTATTACTAAAACCAGCATCTTCTCCAATGAATGTGTTTTCATAACCAGTGGTGTTATTTGCTCCAGATTCTTCTCCAACGAACGTGTTGTCATAACCAGTAGTGTTCATTTCTCCAGACTCTGCACCAATGAATGTGTTATCTCCACCAGTTGTATTTAAACGACCAGCTTCATAACCAACATATGTGTTATCAAAACCTGAAGTGTTTGAATATCCAGCTAAGTAACCGATTGCTATCAACTCACTTTGAGTTGTCATACTACGACCAGCGGAATATCCTAGAAGAACCATTCTTGAACCTGAGGTTACAAAGCTACCTGTACTATCTCCATACATGGTATTAAAATCTCCGGTAGTAATGTTTACACCAGAACCGGTTCCCATGACTTCATTTAGCGTTTGTGCTTGCAAGCTTGTCACTCCTAAAAGGCTTAATACAAACACAATTACGAGGGGTAATTGTTTTTTCATAATAGAATTATTGTTGATTAGTTTTAATTTTGCAGTTATATCAAATATAAGAAATATTAATTTAACATAATTTTCAAATATAATTAACTAATAGTAAACACACATACGGGAATACACCTGTTTTTAGAAATGTAAGTGCTGTAAGTTGCGTTATTATTATGTAATTGGTGCTTTTTAGATTGAATAATTCTTTTATATTGCATGAAAAATGAACCCAACCGTAATGCCAAAAGCTAAAAAAATTAGTAGTTGGATGCTCTTTGCATTCGTGTTTTTAATGTATTCGATTTCTGCTTCAAAAACAATTACTTTTTGGGATAGTCCTGAGTTCATCGCAAGTAATCACACGCTTCAAGCATCTCATCCGCCTGGCGCACCTTTTTATACAATTTTGTGTAAAGTCATACTTTCTTTTTTCTCAGCATCAAAAGCAGCTTGGATTACAAACTTAATCTCTAGTTTTTTTGGAGCAGTAACCATTACTTTACTATTTAGAATCACTACAAATATAGCCGATCGTGTGCTTTCGGTAAGCAAAAGTAATCATGCAACTACAATTGCGTTACTTGCTGGAATTGTTTCAGCATTGACACTCGCTTTTTCAGATAGTTTTTGGACAGCTTCCACAGAAGCAGAAGTATATACATTGTCATTTGCGCTCATGACAGCAATGATTCATGTGATGTTACTTTGGGAACATACTTCTGACCGAAAAAGAGAAATTATTTTGTTATTACTATTCGCATTGCTCCTTGGATTTTCAACAGGAACACACTTGATTAATATTGCGATTGTGATTCCGATGTCAATTTTAATCGCACATAAAAAATTCGGTTTAACCGTTAAAAGTTTCTTCATAGCAATTCTACTTGGTTGTATCAGTTTTTTTGTCATTTATGGTTTCGTAGTTCAAGGAATTATCAAACTAGCAAACAACTTGGATATTTGGCTAGTAAACAGTTTCAAAACTTCTCTAAACACAGGAATTAGTGTGTTGCTAATTAGCATTTTTATCATCTTCAGCGTATTGCTTGTCTATTCGCGAAAGCGTGAAAAAATAATACTTCATCACACTATTTTAGGCTTTATTTTCTTTTTAATTGGAATGAGCTCGTTTCTCATGCCAATGCAACGATCTGAAATACATACATTGGTTACCGAAAGCATGCGAAACAGCAATAAAATGCTCCAATATGTGCGTGCAGAACAGTTTGGTATTGGCGAAATTCCGTTATTAAAAGGACCAGTTTACAGTGCGCCGTTAGATAAAGATGTTGGTTTTGTTGATGGAAAACCTGTTTTTACATACGATATTGATACAAAAAAATATGTAACTGTTGATGACGGAAAATTTAAAGAAGTAAATTATGCTGCTGAGTTTACCACGTTTTTCCCAAGAATGTTTGACAAAGGCGATAGCAATAAATACAACGCTTGGACAACAATTACTGGCGAAGCAATCAACTATCCTGTAAAGGGCGAAATGACGAAAATAATGAAGCCAACATTTGCAGAAAATCTTGGTTTTTTCTGGAATTATCAAGTGATGTGGATGAATGCGCGGTATCTTTTTTGGAATTTTATTGGACGCCAAAACGATCATCAAGGTGTTGGTTTTATCAAAGATGGAAATTGGATTAGTGGAATTAATGCACTAGATAAAAGCAGAATTGGAGATAAATCAGTAATTCCTGAACGTTACAAAAACCACAAAGGAAATGATGCGTTTTACTTTTTACCATTCATTTTAGGACTTTTAGGAATCTTCGCTTTGCGAAAACATAAAGCGTATTTTTGGACAACTATTCTCCTATTTCTAACGTTTGGTTTAGGAATTACCATTTATGTAAATCCTGTTCCGTCAAGTATTTTAATTCGGGAGCGCGATTATATTTTTATCGGTTCATTTGTTATATTTTCACTTTGGGTTGGACTTTCCGTAATTGCACTTTTTCAATTCACAAAATTCATCGCGAATCAAAAAATACGTGTTGCCATTATTGGTATTATTGCTTTTTTAGCTTCGCCTGCACAACTTTTTTCCAAAGGCTGGGACAATCACCAACGAAGTCATGACAACTTTGCGTATAACTTCGGAAAAGCATATTTAGACGCATGTCCGCAACAAGCCGTTTTGATTACAAATGGCGATAATATGACGTTTCCTATTTGGTATTTGCAACAAGTGGAAGGTTATCGGACAGATGTTCGTGTGATTAATTTTGATCAACTAAACATTGAAACTCACATTGATAATTTACAACGGAAAATGTACGATTCCAAGCCGTTAAAAATCACCTTAAAAAGAGACGTTTATATTAGTGGAATTGAAAAATTATTTCCTTTGCAGGAAGAAATAAAAAAAGCCGCAAACCTTCCTGTATTATTTAATTTTTTAAATGATAAAACAACACGTATTCAATGGAATGGACGTTTGCGACACTATATTCCATCAACTTCGTTTTCAATTCCGATTGATACTTTAACGATTCAGAAAACACCCAATCCGACAACGTTAAACGGTTCGTATACGCCAACAATTACGTGGAATTATCCGAAAGATTTTTATGGTTTAAATGAAATCGTTTTGATGAATTTACTAACCAACAACATTCAAAATCGTCCAATTTGCTTTGCAATTAATGGCAAAAGAGGACATACTATTGGATTAGATTCTTATTTAATTCAACATGGAATGGTAAACATTTTAGCACCAATTCAGCGAAAAAACTCAAAACTAAATCCAAAAATTGTAGACACAAAAATGATGTATCCGTACATCATGAATCAATTGCAGTTTGAAGGTTTCCGTGATGAAAATGAATTTCTCAGATATGAAAACAAATCGTACGCACAGAATATTTTGAGACAGAATTATTACTTTCTCGCGCAAGCATTATTAGAAGAAGGAAACGTTGAAAAATCGATGGAAGTATTGGACAATTGCACTTCGTTATTTCCTAATAGAACTGTTCCGTACAAACAATTTGCATTTGCTATTGGAAAACTGTATATAAGAGCTGGAAATGTTGAAAAAGGAACCGAGATTTGCAAAACTGCGATGCAAAATATTTGGGGCGAATTGCAGTGGATGACTTCTTTTGATCCGCCAAATGCTGTGATAAACTTACGACATGCATTCCGATTGAAAAATATGTATGCACAAATGATGTCGCAATTTCCAAGTGGAATTGAAAATGCGCCAATCAGTCAAGAAACATTTCAGAATTTTGAGGCAGATTTTCTAAAATGGCAACAGCGGAATTGGCCGTACTAAGTTAGATCGCTAACGCTATTAGACCGCTGCGCTGTTAGATATTAGAGCGCTACGCTTTTAGATTAGCTTGTTTATCTGTTTGTTTATTCGATTATTCGATGTTTGCAATAAACTTCCTTAACTAACGATAAACTTTTTTTCACTTTTCACTTTCAACTTTTCACTTTTCACTTTTCACTTTCAACTTTCAACTTTCAACTTTTAACTTTTAACTTTTCACTTTTAGGGGTTTGGGTTTAAGCTAACGGGAAATTTTATATCACCTTTCACAAAAACATCCGTTAACCAATCATTAACTATACAATCTAAAATTAAGTGCATTCGTGGTTCATCACTGTTATTTCTCACTTCATGTTCCAAATGAAAATTGCAATACCAGCATTCGCCTTCTTTCATTTTTATAGCTTCGTTATTGACTAAAATTTCAACTTTATCATTGGTGTATACTGGAATGTGTAGCCTAATTTTTCCAAACTCAAAACCGTAACCTGAATCTCTATGTTTTTGAATTTTAGCGCCAGCATCTAAAGTGTGAATTCTAAATGTTTCTACGCGACACTTAAACATGTTGAATACAGAAAGTAGATACGGACACTTTTTTAAATCATCCGTAGGATAAAAAATAGGAAATCCATAAGCATCATTGATAGGTTCTATAAAATGTTTTAACCATAAGGTTTCTAGCGTTACAGAAGAATTATAAATATCTCTATAATCTGATTTTGAGAATTGGCTGATTTCTTTTTTTATAATTTCAGGATCAAATTCAAAAGGTAACTTTAGTGCATTCATGGTGTTAAGATACTTTAAAGTTTTGGCATTTTACTATTTCGAAAAAATCGCATTCTCATCCGAAAATGCTTTAAATTCCAATGGATTTCCACTAAAATCAAATACAAACATGGTGCGTTGTTCGCCAGTTTGTCCAGCGTAACGCGTTTGTGGTTTTACGATGAATTCAATTTTGTTAGCCTCAAAAGTTTGCTGTAAAGTTTCAAACTGAGCAATCGTTAATACGCAACCAAAATGCGGAATCGGAACGTTGACGCCATCTACTTTTCCACAATAATCAAGTTTTGGAAAATTTTCGCTTACATGTCCCGATAATTGATGTCCGTAAAAGTTGAAATCAATCCAGTTTTCAGTGGATCTACCTTCTTCACAACCTAAAATTTCAATGTTAAATGTACGTGTCGATTCAATGTCTTTTATTTTAAATGCGTAGTGGAAAATGTTCATAATGCAACGTGTAAATTTTATGTAAATAGCTTATTTCTAAATATTTGTGTTATAGAGATTCAAATGTAAATCAATTTCAAATTAAATCAATTTTTGCATAAACAGAAATTACTCGTAAGAATTCTGAAAAAAATCCTCTCTATATCTTTTTTTTTGTACTTTCATAGAGTCTTAAAAACCCTAACTATTTGAAACATATTCTATCAATTATAGGATGTCTTTTTTTTATCTTTCCAGTTTGGAGTCAAAAAACTTCCAACGAGAAAATAAAAGATAGCATTAAGAAATACGCTCTTATTTCAGAGAGAAGCTATAAGAAATATCAATATAAAGAAACTATTGAAGCTGCGAATAAAGGAATTATGTATTCGCGAAAAATTAATGATTTGTATAGCTTATCAGTCCTATGCGGAGACTTAGGTTTAGCTTATCAAGGAATTTCTGAGTTTGCTAAATCTAAAAGAAACTATCTAAAAGCACTAGAGTACGCAAAACTGGAAAAAAATGATGCATTGCAATCTGTCGTTTATAATAACTTAGGAAATCTCTATTCTGATAGTTATAAAAAGATAGATTCTGCACTTTCTTACTATGAAGAATCTCTAAAATTAGCTATAAAACTAAAAGATACTTTTGAAATTCTGACACCAATTCTCAATATTGGTTGGACATATATTGATGAAAAAAAATACGATACCGCATATCCGTATTTGATAGATTCTGAAAAAATGATATATACCAAACATGGTGATGAAGAAGGAAAAGTACAAGTCAATTATTTGCTAGGACGCTATACTATGGCAAAAGAGAAATATGAGTTGGCGGATACTTATTTTAAAAAGGCAATCAATTTTTCAGAAGATGCGGAAGTTTTAGATGTATTGACAGAAATATATAAACATTATGCCGATTTGGCTGAGAAACAAGGCAAATCTGAAGTTGCTTACAATAGATTGCTAATCCATTTAAAATACAAAGATTCTTTATACAATGAAACAAAAATAAGAGAAAATCAAGCGGCTATAGCTCGATTTTCTGTAGATGATTTCAGAGAAGATTTGAAACGTAGCGAAGTAGAAAAACGTGATCAAGAAATTATCATAAATAAAACAAAACAAATTTCCTATGTATTAATGATAGCAGGTTTTATTCTAGTTTTACTCTTAATTAATATGTTTAAGAATCATAAATTTAGAAACAAAGCATTGGCAAAACTTCGTTTGAAAAATACCGAATTGCGGGAAGCGAAAGAAGAAGCCGAACAACAAGCAAATTTAAAATCACAGTTTTTTTCTACGGTAAGTCATGAATTACGAACGCCATTATACGGCGTTGTTGGCTTAACTTCATTGTTGACAGAAGATTTTCCAAATTTAAAAGAAAATGAAAACTTCAAATCATTAAAATTCTCTAGTAACTACTTATTGTCATTGATAAACAACGTGTTACAAGTTAATAAAATAGAATCCGAAGGTGTAAAATTACAACGACTTCCATTCAATCTCAAGAGTTTGGTGAATGAATTAGTGAACTCGTTTAGTTTTGCGATGAATCAAAATAAAAATAAAGTACATCAAGAAATTGATCCGAAAATCCCAGAAATAGTCATGGGCGATTCTGTACGTTTGTCACAAATATTGATGAATCTTATTGGAAATGCAATTAAGTTTACAGAAGGTGGAAATATTTGGATTCAACTAAAATCTGTAAAACAAGAAAATAAACAACACACCATACAATTCAGTATTAAAGATGATGGAATTGGTATTTCGAAAGACAAACAAGAAGTTGTATTTGATAAGTTTGTTCAATTGCGTCCGATTGAAAAAAATTATCAAGGAACAGGTTTAGGACTTTCCATTGTAAAACGATTATTATTATTATTTGATAGTGATATCAAGCTGCAAAGCGAAGAAAATAAAGGAAGTGAGTTTGTATTTGCAATTACGTTTGAAGAAAGCAAAGAGTTATTTGTAAAAGATGTGCCTTTGTCTACAAACGCAATTGATACTATGAATAAGAAAATCTTAATTGTGGATGATAATAAAATTAATCGTGTGGTAACGAAACGTATTTTAGAAACAAAAAAATACCAATTGATGTTGCTGAAGATGGTTTTACAGCTTTAGAACTTGTAAAAACGAACGAATACGATTTAATTTTAATGGATATTAATATGCCGAGAATTGACGGAATTGAAACGACAAAACGCATCCGATTGATGAATAAAAAGACTCCAATTATTGCGTTGACTGCTGTGGAAGAAGATCAAATAAAAGATAAAATTCACGAAGCAGGAATGAACGATTTCATCATCAAACCGTATGATTTAGCTGAATTTCATCAAATAGTTCTGAAAAATTTATATAAGAATATTATATAAAATACGCACTTCCGTAGACATAAACACTACACAAAATCAATTCGCCAATAAAAAGACTCACTGCAAATATAATTGGATTAATCTTCATTGCGCCAGCCGTATAGCAAATTAAATCTGTGGGAACAAAAGGAAAAAATGCCCAAAACATAATGAATAATGGCCCGTATTTTCCAGAAAGTTTCTCCTTCACAAGATTCGTTGTTTTTGTATTCTTATCGAAAATTTTCGCGAAGCCTAATTTATCTGAAAAATAATACACAATCATTGAAGAAATTACAATTCCGATGACAGAAAGTAGCAAAACTGAAAATAAATCATCTGGAAAAAGGAAAACGCCTGCAAAGATAAGTGCTGTACTTGGAAGCATTACAAAACCACGAATAAGGTGACAAAAAAAGAAAATTGCCAAGCCGTAATTTCCAAACGCTTGAATATTTATAGCAATATTTTCTTTGGAAAATGTTTCAGGAAAGATGAAATTATACGCGATAAAACCCACAATAATCACAATCCAAAAATATCTAAAAAACGTGCTGTAACTTTCTTTCATTAATATTAAATTCAATACAAATACAAGACTATAAAACTACACAATTGTTACGAAACAGAAATTGTTTTATTTCTTTAATTGAAAGATTAAAGTATTCAATGATTAAAAGAATGATTTTAGTCCTAACATATCTGTCACATTGAGCGCAGTCGAAATGCTAACAATCTAAACAAGTCTAAAATTCTAAAACCATCTTAATATCTCCACGTGCATACGGATTATTTTCTTCTATCGGAATTTCTATAAAACCATACTTTCTGTAGATATAAATTGCATTTTCAAGTTTCCTATTTGAGTAAAGTAGTAACTTTTCAAATTGATTTTCTTTTGAAAAATCTAGACAATATTGAAGTAATTGTTGTCCAATCTTTTTTCCTCTGAATGTTGGTAAAACTGCCATTTTGCTCAATTCAAAAATGTTTTCTTCCACTTTAATGAGCGCGACAGTTCCAACGATTTTATCAGCTAACTTTGCGAAAAAAATATGTCCGCCGTTGTCAATAATGTATTTTTTTGCTTGACTCAATACTTCTTCGTCATGCGTTTCCACATAAAAAAAAGTTTCCAGCCATTCAATATTTAAGTCATAAAAATCGGTGGCATATTGTTCGTCAAAAGGAATAATTTCAATAGAATTCATAAATCACTTCCGCATAAAATCTGTAATTAAATAACTTAATAATTTCCCAATTCGGTATAGTTCATTTGCGTCATCAGGATTTGGTGCAGCTTCGCACAAATGTAAATACGTAGCATTTTTCTGTTTCCCGAAGAAAGAAGCAAATGTTCGCGCTTTGTTGGCACTAAAACCACTTGGCGTCATCGCGCTACTTGGTACATTTTCAATAGAATCACAATCAATCTCCACACCAAAAGGGCGATCATTTATAAAGTCCAATGTTCTATTTAATTGAAACTCAAATCCTTGTTCTTGGCGAATTTTTATACTTTCAAATGTATTATATTGAATGCGTTCTGGTTGATTATGAATCGTTTTAAAAATCTTTTTGGACGTATAATTTTCATGCAATCCGAACATAAAATACTTATCTAAAAAAGACTGTTTGAACGCGTAACTAAAACCGTTTCCGCTATGTCTACCTTCCAAACTTCTGAAATCGGTATGTGCGTCAAAATTCACCACATTAATCGCTTTACTTTTACCTAATGAAGTTCCTTTAATATTTCCGTATGCGTTGTTATGTCCGCCACCAATAATGATCGGTATTTTTCCTGCGCTTACAATTTGAAACATTAAATAACTGACTTCTTCGTCAATTTTCGCAACTAGAGTTGAAAGTTTCTTGTAATAATCGGCAGCTTTTGGATTAAAGGTTTCTGCTGTTTCAAGCAATTCAGAAAAGTCTAAATGACCTAAGATTAATACTCTTTTTCCTTTATTAAACGCGTTATCTTGTGTATTCAACAAAGCACTCAATCCGGCTTTCCAAGCAGTTGTTGCGCCAGCTTTCCCACGATTTGCCAATATGCCAATATCTTCAGGAATTCCGAACAATACATATTTGACTTTACTTTTTGTGAGTTGTGCCACCAAATTCTCTTGAGAAAAAAGTGTTTTTACTTTTTCGCCGAATTTCGTTTCACCTTCTCGTTTGGAAATTAACGCGTCGAGCGTTGCGTTTGTGTACAAATGTAGCATAAATTATGAGGTCCGTTGCTTGTTGCTAAAATACACTTTTATATGATTTGATGTAAAATTGTATACCGAAAAGATTTAAACTTCTACTTTAGTTTATCTTGAGTGAGCGTCTAAAGGCTCAATTTTCATAAGTCTAACAAAGTCCAACAATCTAAGAAGTCTAATCAATCTGAAATAGCAGCAATACATTCCTCCCGAATCTTCCAAATGGCATCAAAAGAGAAAGAAATCTTTTCATCAAGAATCCATTTTTTGATGAAATTTTGATGCCAATTCACTTTGTAATTCGCAATTTGATGTGGCAAAATTTGTTCTTCGGTTAGTAAACTGTCTTCGAAAGAAGTATTGTTTTCAGTAGTTCGGGTAATATCTAATAGGTTTCCGTTGATTTTAAGATACGTATGCGCTTCTGGAATGTAATCTAAATTGTAGTTGTTCAAAACGTTTCCAACGCCTTTGGTATTGGTTTCGTTCATTTGGTAGATTCCAATGTATAATTCCACCGCATTTTGGTTATTTTCAATAGCAAGTTGCTTCAAGAATGCATGTTTTGTAGAACAGGTTCCTTTGTTTTCGGAGATAATCAAACTGTAATTACTACGATCTGAAGTTCTTCCGTACGGCAATTGATTTATGTATGCAATCGCGCTTTTGAAATTCGTGATTTGCTTGTTTTGCAACAACTTGGAAAGTGGCGAATTCAGCGAAAGCGGGAAGTTTAGCATTGTTTTTTTAGTTGTGGGTTTATCCTTAGAAAACGATTGGATTCCTGCCTACGCAGGAATGACAAAATCTAAAAGCGCAGCGTGTCCAACATTCTAAGAGCGTAGCGATACCAAAAGCAAAGCGTGTCTAAATAACTTTTCCATTAATCAAAACTTGCTCAATATTGTTATTTCCAAACGCATATGGCAATACATTGTACGATTCAATTTCTTTGGTAATAATCAAATTTGCGGCTTTTCCAACCGTAATACTTCCGTGTGTTTCTGAAAGTCCCATTGCGTACGCGCCGTTTATTGTTGCGGCATTTATGGCTTCTTCAGGTGTCATTTTCATTTTGATACACGCTGTACTTACCACAAAATTCATGTTTCCAGAAGGCGTAGAACCTGGATTGTAATCGGTTGCCAACGCAACTGGCAAACCTGCGTCCATGAGTTTCCTCGCTGGAGTATACGGAATGCTCAAAAAGTACGAACATGAAGGCAATGCAACCGGCATAGTTTCGCTATTTTGCAACGCCGAAATATCGTCATCGTTGAGTTCTTCCAAATGATCTACAGAAAGTGCATTGTATTTTACGCCAAGTGCAACGCCGCCAAATGCATTGAATTGATTGACATGTATTTTTGGAATTAAGTTGTATTGTTGCGCTGCTTTTAGCAATCGCTCGGTATCTTCTAAGGTGAAATATCCTTTTTCACAAAAGATATCTACATATTCTGCTAAGTTTTGTTCGGCAACTTTTGGCAACATTTCATTGATGACCAAATCCATATAACCATCTTGGTTTCCTTTGTAATTTGCTGGAATTGCGTGCGCGCCTAAAAATGTCGTTTTGATCGGGAAATTATAGGTTTCCTTTAAACGTTTGGCAACACGCAACATTTTGAGTTCGGCTTCTGTCGTGAGTCCGTAACCAGATTTTATTTCGATGGCGCCAGTTCCTAATTGTATCACTTCTTCTAAACGTTTTGCCGATTGTGCAAATAATTCATCTTCGGAAGTTTCTTGTAGTTTTTTAGCTGAATTCAAGATTCCGCCACCACGATTTGCGATTTCTTCATAGCTCAATCCATTAATTCTGTCTACAAATTCTTGCGCTCTGTTTCCCGCGTAGACCAAGTGTGTGTGACTGTCGCACCAAGTTGGCAATACGACTTTGTTGGTACAGTCGATTATTTTATCTGCGGAAGCGATTTCGATATCAACCATTAAACCAACACTAGAAATTACATCATCTATAATATAAAGATAGGCGTTTTCCAATACTGGAAGTTTTTTCATGTCAGCTCCTGAAACTTTAGAAATGGACGTTTCACGAACTTGTAATAATTCTTTGATGTTGATGAGTAATGTTGTCATAGCTTGAAAAAAATAGTTACGTACAAAAGTAGAATCAAAGCGAATAAAACCCTAATTTTATGCGTATAAATTCTAAGACATGCAAACTATTGGACTTATTGGCGGTATTACGCCTCAATCTACGATATTATATTATCAAGTTTTAAACAGCTTGGCAACTTTACATCAAGGCGAACCACATTCAGCAAAATGTATTATTAATTCGGTTGATTTTGGAGAGATTAAAAAATTACAGCACGAAGGTCGTTGGGATTTGTTGGACAAACTTATGTCAGATGCTGGGCAAAGTTTAGAAAAAGCTGGCGCAACATGTATTTTGATTTGTGCAAATACCATGCATTTAACTATTGATGCAGTTCGCGCAAAAGTTTCCATTCCTGTGATTCATATTGCAGAAGCGACTGCGGAGAAGATTCAAGAGAAACGACTAAAAACCGTCGCTTTATTGGGAACAAAATACACGATGGAGAAAGATTTTTTTAAGGATATTTTGACTTCGTTTGGAATTAAAACGTTGATTCCGAATGCGGAAGATCGGGAAGAAATTAATCGTGTTATTTATGAAGAATTACCATATGGAATTTTAAAACCGAGTTCAAAAAAAGCTTATATAGAGATTATTGAACGTTTGCAAAAAGAAGGCGCAGAAGGTGTTATTTTGGGTTGTACCGAAATTCCTTTGTTGATAGAACAGGAAGACGTTTCAATTCCTGTGTTTGATACGACAACGATTCACGCCACAAAAGCGATGGATTTTGCTTTGAAATATTAAAATGAACGCTTATTGCTAATTTTCAACGTTTACAAAATCATTTGTATAGTTTGAAAAATAGTTAGTATTTTTACCCAATATTATATTTTACTGGCATAATATGTAATATCAGAAAGCTCCGAATGTATGTTCGGAGCTTTTGCTTTTTTGTATGGTATTGATTTTTTACTGTCGAATTAATTTATGAATACTTGTTTCGTTTCCAGATTGAATCTTCACGAAATAAACGCCTTGTTTGATGTTTTTTATATCTAATTGATTATTGAGAATCGTAGTTGAATTGAACACGTTTCTCCCGTTTATATCTACAATAGATACATTGTCAATGGTTTGATTGTTCTGTGTCTTGAAACGGATTGTATTTCCCGTTGCAGGATTTGGATATATTTGAAATGTATTTAGTTCTTCGTCTTCAACATTTAATACAACCAAATATGAATAGCCTAAATCGCTTGGACAATTACCATTATTTACTTGTATATCCCAAGTGTTTATATCAAACGAAGTCGAAGGAATTGGAGCTGATATATGTGTTCTTTTTATAAAGAGGTCCGTATTGATAAGTGTCCCGCTATTGCCCAATTCACCAATTGCATCGTAAAAAATATCATATTTAAACAAACCAATCACATCGTTTCCGTCAAAGTTGGTAATGTCACTATTGTAATCATCAACTTCATTTGTGCAAATAGAAATATTAGGATGAGCAATAACAAAAACTTCTGAGCTTGGTAAGATAGTATTCACAGGAAATGTATATACTACATCCCATGTTCCACTACCATCATAGCTTATTTTTAAAGAATAATCTGATAAGTCAAAATCTCGACTAGTTTGATTTGATATTTCAATAGCTTTATCATCACCTATATAATTTAAAAAACCGGATATATAAGGTTTGAAAGGTGAGTTTTGATAAAATACATTAACACCTTTACAAACCTGATTGGATAGCGGTGAGGCGTTACCAGCGGCATCTCTAGCAAGTACCGCTAGGCAATATATTCCATTGGGCATATGTGAATATGACATATATTGAAAAGAACTGGAAGCATCGTACGTTATTATTTCTTCTAAAATACCGTTTATGTAAATTTCATAAGTAGCTACTCCAACATTATCTGTTGCATGTTCCCATTGTACAGAAACATAATCTAGCGGAGTCGCAGGGCTACTTATAAGTTGAAAATTTATCGGAGTTGTTGGCGGTTCGGTATCTTGCGCAAAACAAGAAAAACTTAAAACAAGTAAGACAAGTGTTAAGGTAGTTTTTTTCATGGTAAGATTTATTTTACATAAAAGTATAAAAAAAGCGACAGTATTCCAATGAATACTGTCGCTTTTTATGAACTGTCAATACTTTTATTGCTTGATCAACTTCTTGTTAATGATTTGATTACCAATTTGTAATTGTAAAATATACAATCCGCGTTGCAATCCTTGAACGTTTATTTCGTTGGTTGGATTTGCTTGTTGTAAGACTTGCTTTCCGGTAATATCGTAGATACGTGCTTCTGAAATTTCCGTAGCATTATTTGATTTGATATAAACAATACCTCCATTTGTTGGATTTGGATAGATGCTAAATACTGCTACTTCTTCATCTTCAATATTTAAAGGTGGTGAGTAACATGTCCAGCTCAAATCGTCAAAACGAACTCTGTTAGAACCAGTACTATTGTTGTTAATGACTACTGAAATATTTCCATCAACATTAATATCAGGAATTGTAGTTGTCGTTACGGTACTGCTATAAGGAATTGTTGCGACATAAACATTATTTACGCGTAAATCAAATGTTCCTGCTGAACCAGAAAAAACTAATTGTGTTGTCACGGTTAATTCGCCAATTCCATTCGGAACTGTTGGTGCAGTAATTGCTCCGTTACGGACAGTAATTGCTTTTCCGTTGGTAATTACCTGATCTGTTCTTGCATCTGTAGCTTCCCACGTTAACGTGTTATCACCTGTCCAACTTCTCGTTAAGTATTGTCCTGAATTTGCACCAATATTTTCAAAAGTTTCATTCTCACATTCTGTTCCAACTGGAGCAGCAGCGGTAGTTGTACCATCTACTCCTGTTGATTGAGCTGAAGTATTTCCGGCAGCATCTTTTGCTAATACAGTAAATGTGTACATTGTTAATGGTGATAAACCAGTTACAGTTGCCGTAGTTGTAGAAACTGTTTGGTCAAATACTCCATCTACATATACATCATATCCTGTAACTCCAATATCATCTGTAGAAGCTGCCCAAGAAACATCAATGCTGCTCCCAGTTTCATTACTAACCACCACACTCATTGGCACTGTTGGATCTTGTGTATCCGTACCATAAATTCCCCAACGATCTTCTGCTTGAGTTCCACCCCAAATTCGAGAAGCTAAACGTGGATTATCAATAAATGGATTTCGATTTCCTTGTGCTGTTGCATTTGAAACATTTTCATGAAATGTGTTACGTGCATCTTCATAGGTAGAAACAGGATCTGCGGCATTCCATTCTAACAATAAATCAATCATGTTTGAATCTACGCTATTTACAGTTCCGTCAGCAACTAATGTTGGGTAACATTGCATTCCGTAACGAATGTACATGTACATCACAATACGAGCAACATCTCCACGCCAGTCAGTTCCGCCAACAGAAGCATCACCAGGATACCAAAAAGCTCCAACTGTTCCAGAATTCCCAGAACCTGCTGCAAACTTACGATTTCCGCGTTGTCCATTTCGTTGTACATCTGATGAACGCAAGTTATGCGCATCACTATATGGAGGTCCATTTGTTCCAAACTGATCTAAACTAGGATTTGCTAATGAATTTGCAAACGTATGCTCTCTGTTCCAGTCGCCAACACTTCCACCATTACTATTCTTACTTCTTGATAAATCGTTGGTAACATCTCCGTCACTTCCGTTTTCCCATCCGTAAATAAGTAATACATTGTTTGAATTATTTGGATCTAAATCTGTAACCATTGTCGCAGTCCAAATCTCAGAATATGATAATGAGTTGGAATGTGTATTGGCTACTTTTACTCCAAGTGCATCACGCAATTGAGTTCCTGTTAATGTAAGATTTACATCATCATAATACGTTTGCTGCGCAAAAGCTGTTAATGATATTAAACCAATTAATAAAAGTAATGTTTTTTTCATAGTAATAAATTATTTAGGGAGTAGGTTAAGGATTATTTTCGTTCTAACAAAGCCATATAGAAACCGTCAAAACCTGACGTTGAGGCTAATAATTTTTTATCTTCTACAAATGTGAAATCTTCGTTGGTTTCCAAAAATTTCTTCACTTGTTCTTGATTTTCAGAAGGTAAAATGGAGCATGTTGCATAGACCAATTTTCCGCCTGGTTTTACCATTTTTGAATATCTTTGTAAAATATCCTGTTGTGTCTTTCTTACTTTATCTAAAAATCCAGGTTGAATTTTCCACTTTGCATCTGGATTTCTACGTAAAACACCCAATCCAGAACATGGAGCATCAATTAATACGCGATCAGCCATATCATATAACTTTTTGATCACTTTCGTGGAATCAATAACGCGAGTTTCAATATTATGTGCACCATTACGTCTTGCTCTACGCTTTAGTTCGCGCAGTTTTGCTTCGTAAATATCTAAAGAAATTAAGTTTCCTTTATTTTCCATTAACGCAGCTAAGTGTAGCGATTTTCCGCCAGCGCCAGCGCAAGCATCAACCACTTTCATTCCTGGTTTTACATCTAAAAATTCAGATACTAATTGAGAATTTGCATCTTGAACTTCAAAGAGACCATTTTTGAAAGCATCATTTCTGAAAATATTAGCTCTTTCTTTTAAACGCAATGCAACAGGATGTCCTTTCACGAATTCTGTTTCATTATCAAAAGTTGCCAATAATGCTTGTAATTTTTCTTTCGTAGTTCGAAGCGTATTTGTTCTAAGGATTACTTCCGCTTGTTTGTTCAATGCATTGATTTCTTTTGACCAAACTTTCTCGCCTAATTCTGCAACACAAAGCTCATCCAACCAATCTGGAATAGATTCTTTGATCTTTCTAATTTTAGAAAACTCATCAAAACGCCCTTTAATTCTCCGTGTTGGCGTTCCTTCAAGCTGACTCCAATCGGGTAATTCAATACCTCTTAGTGTTGCCCAAACGGCAAATATACGCCATAAGTTCTCTCGAGAGTAATTCTCATTTATATCAGCTATTTCAGCATATAAACGCTTCCATCTTACAATGTCGTAGGTGGTTTCCGCAACAAACTTGCGATCGCGACTTCCCCAACGAGCGTCTCGTTTCAGTAGTTTTTGAACTACTTTATCTGCATATTCGCCTTCATTAAATATTAAGTTTAGCCCGTCAATGACTGAAAAGACTAAATTTCTGTGTAATCGCATGTGTTCCAAAAATTAAAGCGCAAAGGTATCGTTTTATGTTTAGAATTTTAAGTTAATTTGAAGAATCAAATAAATTCATTGAAAGAAACTTCTTTTATATCAGATTTACAAGCAGGAAAACGGGAAGCGTATAGTCGTTTGTTAGATAAATATCAGCAACAGGTTTTTCATGCATGCTTATCTTTTGTACCAAATAAAGAAGATGCAGAAGATATTGCACAGGAAGTTTTTGTAGAAGTTTTTAAATCGATTCATACATTTAAAGGAAACTCTAAATTGTCTACTTGGATATATCGTATTTCTGTGAATAAATCGTTAGAGTTTATCCGAAAGAAAAATACTAAAAAGCGTTTTGCGTTTATGCAATCTATTTTCGGAAACGATATTCCTGTTGATAAGACTTCGTATTTCACCGAGGTGAATCATCCTGGAATTATTTTGGAGAATAAAGAAAAAAGTGAAACTATATTTAAAGCCATTCATCAATTGCCAGAAGCACAAAGAATTGTATTCACGTTGCACAAGGTTGATGGTTTACCTTATAAAGAAGTCGCAGAAATTACTGAGAAAAGTATCTCATCTGTAGAATCATTGATGTTTCGCGCCAAGAAAAATTTACAACAAATTCTAGCTAATTTTTATAAAAATGAAAATTAGCGCAAGTTTTTTTAAAATAGTGCATCTAATATAAAGTTATGAAAACACCAAAAGACATAGAAAATACGATTGAAGCTACATTTGACGTTTTAGAAGATATCCATAAAGTGAATGTTTCTCCTTTTTTTAAAGATAAAACTTTGCAACGTTTGTTTTCTGAAAAGGAAGAAACGGTTTCAGCAGGTTTTGGTTGGTTTACACCGAAAATACAATTCGCAACCTTGATTTGTATTCTAATTATAAATGTTTTCGGAATCATGCAATTGACAAAAACAACCTATAATGAAGGCGTTTCGGAATTTGCAAATGTTTATGAATTGTCGCAAGACACGCAATCATCAGTATTTAATTAAATAGAAATCACATGAAAAAAAATACGCTTATATATATATTATTGGCTTTTCTTGTTTTAATGAATGGCTTTTTTATGGTGAAAATCTTTGGAGATTCGCATCCGCCAAATCACAATCCAGGTATGTTTATCGCAAAAGAATTACAGTTTGATGAAGCGCAAATGAACGATTTTACCAAGATGAATAAAACACATCATGAAACCATGCGTGAAATTTCTCGTGAGGTAAAAGAATTGAAAGATCAATTGTTTGATAAATTGTCTGAAACAACAGTAAACGAAACTGAAATTAATGATATTACAAAACGAATTGGCGAAAAAGAACGTCAAAAAGATTTGAAAACATTCTATCATTTTAAGGAGGTTCAAAAAATTTGTACCGACGAACAACGCTCCAAATTTAATTCCATTATACAAGACGCTTTACATCGAGGTGGAAAGAAAAAAGGAAAATAATTCAAACTCCGCACAAGTTTTTCTGAAAGAATTCATCTAACTACAAAACACGATGAAATTCTTTTAAAATGAAACAGATACTTTTTACTACTTTTTTATTATTTGCGATGATAACATTCGCGCAAGAAACTTCTAAAAACACATTTTCTGTAACAGACGGTTATGAATGTACAGAAATGGTAAAATACAAAAGTGAAGTTACCATTTCCAAACAGGGAAAATATCGCGTCATCAAATCCAACGCAATTCCAAAACACGCAACAGGTGCTTTTCCAAATGCAGGAAACCCAAATACAATTTCTCCACAAGAAAAAACATATAAAGTCGCTTTACGACCTAAAAAGAATAAAAAATTAACTTCTGTTTATAGTGAAGGAATGTTAGGACAAGGAAGACCAAATTATGTTTTTGGTGTTGCTATTAATGGTGTAAAGATGGAACCAACTGCGATGGAATTTTTCGTGAATCCAACTACGCGAGAAATGAATACGGCTTGGGCAAAAGAAGCGTTGAGTACAAATGTGGATTTAGGTGACGATTGCAATAATGCGCACGTGCAACCAACGGGCGAATATCATTATCACGGAACACCTTGGGGAATTGTAAATAATGCAGCTAAAAACAAGATGTTTCTACTTGGTTGGGCAGCCGATGGTTTTCCAATTTATTATAAAAATGGATATGTTTCTGATACAAATTCTGAGTTGATTGAATTAACTTCAAGTTATAAACTAAAAGAAGGAAATCGTCCTGGAGACGGAATTTCTGCTCCAAATGGAAACTACGACGGAACGTACGCACGCGATTTTGAATATATAAAAGGACATGGAAATTTGGACGAAGCAAATGGACGTTTTGGCAAAACACCTGAATTTCCAAACGGAACGTATTATTATGTAATTACTGATAGTTTTCCATCATTGCCACGATTTTTTGTGGGAACACCAAATAAAAGTTTCAAAGTTGGTGGCGGAATGCGCGGCGGAAATCGTGATGGTTTTCCAGGTAGAAACAGTCGAGGAAATACGAATGAACGTCCAAATGTAGATCAGCTTTTTGAGCAAATGGACACAAATAATGACGGAAAGTTGAGCAAAAAAGAAGTAAAAGGGCCATTACAACGCGAATTTTCTAAAGTTGACACAAATGATGATGGATTTATCACAAAGAAAGAATTACAAAATGCGCCAAAACCGCAAGGAAGACAAGGCGGACAAAGAGGTCGTGGACAGCGTGGAAGACAGTAAATTAGTTATGAGTATTGAGTTTTCTGGCAGTTAGTTATTACTCAGCTTTTAGTATGAAAATGATAAACTTAATCTATTAATCTAACGATCTAACAAGTCTAAAAATCTATACTTCGACTCCGCTCAGGATACTAGAAAATGAATAAATCTTAAATCAAGCGCAAGCTTTTTTATTAAATAACATCTAACTATTAAAATTAACAATTAAATTATAAAATGAAAAACTTATTTAAAATTACATTAGCAATACTTGTATTTGCAAGTTTATTGGTCGCTTGCGGAAGTGACGATGTAGCGTCTCCAGATTCAGCAACAAACAATGCGCCAGGAAGTTTTACTGCAACAATCACTAATGTTACAGAAACATCTGCAAACGTAAATTGGTCAGCTTCAACAGATGCAGATGGCGACGCAGTTACATATACTGTAAACCTTGCAGGATCTGAAATTGCAAGTGCTGTATCACAAGTAACATATGCATTAGTTGGTTTAACTTCTGGAACTAATTATTCAGGAACTATTGTGGCTTCTGATGGAAATGGCGGAACAACTTCTACATCATTTGGTTTTACAACCACTGCAATTGTAGCAAGTTTACATAATGCTTTTTCAGAGTTTGATGCTGCAAATGTTACCATTATGCTCAACGGATCTAACGTAGAAATTGAAACAAACGGAATGCCAAATCATACCTCGCCATATTGGTCAAACACAACTGCACGAAGTGCAACTGATCCAATGGGAAATACCTTAACAACTCCGGCTTCTGCTCAAAATCATCCATTATTTGTAGAGCCAACAGCAACTTCATATGCAATGATGGCGCCAGGAAATATTGACGATTTTAACGGTTCATATTCACTAACAATTCCTGCAATTCCAACGTTAGCTTCAAGTTCTAGTGCAACAGGTTTAGGTGCCATAGGAATTGCAATTTCAGGTGCTATGATTTACAATGATGAAGAAGGACCAAATGTACCTTTGGATAATGCAGTTGGCTCATTAGATTATACAGCGGCGCATACAGGACCGCAAAGTTATCACTACCATTTAGAAACAAAAGCTTGGTCTGAAGATGATGAAGAATTAATCGGAATTATTGCAGATGGATTCTTTTTATATGGACGTAAATGTAACTCTACAGCAACATATCCAACAGATTTAGATGCTTCTGGCGGACATACAAGTACAACGCAACATACAACAACTGCGGAATATCATTACCACATACAAAACGAACTTTACTTGAATGAATATTATATTTTATTTCCAGGAAATTATCAAGGAACAGCGAATAACATACAGTAATTTTATAAGTTTTTTTGGGATAATACTCTTATTAGTTTCATGCCAAAATAAGTCGCAAAAAGTAGGTACGATTACCGAAGATATTTCTCAAAAATCTTCGGTAGTTGTTTCTAAAGATTCGCTTGCACTGAAACCAACTCAAGGATTGGTTTTTTATAAAAATGAACCATTTACAGGAATTTCTGAACTCAAATATGCCAACGGAATTGTTGCAGAAACGATTCAGTATATAAAAGGAAAGAGAAACGGAGTACGTAAAAAGTGGTTTCCAGCTGGTTTGCTAAGTTATGAATCAAATTATGTAGAAGGAAAACAACACGGAATTTCAAAAACGTGGTGGAATAATGGAAATTTGCGTTCTATTTCAAATCATATTGATGGCGTTGTCAATGGACTTCAAGAACAATGGTATATATCTGGTGAAAAATTCAAGGAATTAACTATTGTGAACGGAAAAGAAGAAGGTTTGCAGAAAGCGTGGCGAAAAAACGGGAAACTATTTAATAATTACGAAGCTAAAAATGGACGTTATTTTGGCTTAAAACGATCAGGATTGTGTTATGAATTACAAAGCGAAATTGTACAAACGAAATAGTTTTTGTTTGTTAGTAGTAGTTTCTTTTTTACTGTTTAATTGTAAAAATGATACACGAAAACCTTTGGATAGTCGAGTTGCAACCTTGCCTTTTTACAAAGAAGCTTCGTTTACGCCATATTGGTTTGAAAGTGGAAGTGAAGCACAAAAATCGTTTCATCAAATTCCTGCGTTTAGTTTAACAAATCAGGAAGGCGAAACAATTACGGAAGCAACTTTTGCAAACAAGATTTACGTTACAGACTTCTTCTTTACTACCTGTCCCGGAATCTGCCCAAAAATGACCGCAAATATGGACATTTTACAACAAGAATTTAAAGATGATGCTGAAATTTTATTGTTGTCACATTCGGTAACTCCAGAAATGGATTCGGTTCCTGTGTTAAAAGCATATGCTAAAAATAAAGGAATTGAGAGTAAAAAGTGGCATTTGGTTACAGGCGAACGTTCTGAAATTTACGACTTAGGTCGAAACCACTATTTTGTAGAAGAAAATCTGGGTAAACCCAAAACTGATGATGATTTTTTACATACAGAAAATTTTGTTTTGATTGATAAAAACAGACAAATTAGAGGAATTTATAATGGATTGAATAAAACAGCAGTTCAGCAATTAATTGCAGATATTAAGACGTTGAAACTTGAGTGAATTTGATTTGAAAATGTGTCAATTTGATGATTTGATGATTTGAAAATTAAAGTTTCTCAATAGCTCCGCTAGGTATTTTCAATCAAAATATATTTTGATTTCAATAATGCTCGAAATTAAATTCTAAAAACTCAAATTAAATTTAAACTAAAAAATGTCCATATCTGCTTTCTATATTCAAAACGTTTAAGTGTCGCGTAGAAACATTTCGGATTCATACGTGTTTTGACCCCTGTAAAACAAGAGTATTCTTTTAAATTTCGTTAGTTAAATTATGCGGTTAATTTTTTCATTAAAATTAGGTGTTTATCTTGATTCCATTTTTCAATTGGGGTTATTTTTCCTAGTAATCCATGTAGCCTTTCATTATTATAAAACAGCACATATTGTTTAAGGATTTTTTCTATCTCTCCAAAGGTTCTATATTCAAATCTCTGAAAAACTTCTTTTTTCAAAATGCCATGATAAGCTTCTATATGAGCGTTCTCTTCTGGTGTTGCTATATGCGTAAATTCTTGACTTACACCTATAAGTTCTAAATACTCTCTTACATTTTTTGCAATAAACTGACTCCCGTTATCACTTCTAATAACAACATTATTTGGATATTGATAATTTAAAAACAATTCAGACAATAACGCTATCACTTGCGCTTGTTTAATTGAAAAAGCAAATAGATCTATTAATATTCTTCGCGTATGAACATCTATTATAGAAAGTAAATAAGCGTTTTTACCAGCACTTGGTATCCAAACTATCTTTATGTCCATCTCTAGGCAGTCAAAGGGTTTTACGGTTTTTACTTTCCTGAATTTAACAAACTTACGTCCAGAACCACTCCTATTAATACGATTTTTTAATTTCAATAGATTTGCTTGTTTTAGTATTCTATATAGTTTTTTATGGTTTATTGTATAGCCATCCCGATTCAAATAGCAAGTCATTAACCTGTAACCACAATCTATAAATGGATGACTTAGTATTTTCTTTACAGATTCAACCACAATATCTTGAGTGACAAATCCATTGTTATTATGATAGGTAAATTTACTTGGTTTATTACCTTTTTTTCCAAAACTTGGTTTACGATAGTAACTGCTATGAACAATACCAACCATATTAATTACCTTAGTTTTGCTAATCTTGTGCTTACTCAAAATAGCATCAACTAAATCTTTCTTGGATCGGATGTCCCAAACTTTTTTTTTAAGAGTTCTCGTTGAATTTCTAATTCAATTTCTTTATTACTCAATAGCTTACGGAGTATTCTATTTTCTTCTTCTGCATGCTTTAATTCCTTACTACGAGTATCATAAGTAACTTTTAAGCCAGCTTCTCCTTGGGTATCATGTTTCTTCTTCCAACTATAAAAAGTGCCAGTACTAACACTATATTTACGACAAGTCTCAACAATACCAAGTTCCTCAGAACAGGATAGTATTTCTAACTTTTCTTGTAAACTCCATTTCTTGTATTTCATCTCTCAAAGGTATTATTTGAAATTTAAAAGAACACTCCGAAATTATTTGGGGCTAAAGTAATACGTTAGATGCTGGCGCAAAAATTCAAAAACACAGAGATGAAAAATAAACTCAATATTCCTGAATTAATTTTTTAGAAACCTACGAGAATTACTCAAAGAGATTTTCAATATTAGTAGTTCTTACTCGCAATCGGTACGAGTTGAAAACTCGCACTTGCGTTGAGATAAACTAATACTATTATTAGGAAAGTGTTGATATTGTACTTGGTTTATTTTAAAATATCTTCTCCATTACGTATAAACTTTTTCAATTCCCAATAATAATTATTCTTGTACTCATAACGAACATAACCATATTCTTTACTCCACCAAATATTTTTCAAATCGTAATCAATTTTATATGTAATACTAGTCTCCATAGAAACTACATCTTCAATATTATTAAAATCTATTTTCGATGATTCTTCATAATATTTAGTTATTTCATTTATTGTATACTTAGCGCTGGCATATCTTAAGGAATCTCCTATCTTATTTAGTTCAAATTCAATATGACTATCATCATCTGCATACATTGACAATAACTTAATTCCGCCTTTATAATAATAATTTCCTAAATGATCCTTTTTAGGTCTAGCTAATGTTACTAATCCCGACACAAATAATGTTTCATGATGATCAGAGGAAATTGCTAAATGATCCTCTGCGTTAGAGTACGTGTTTATCTCTGTTATATAAACTGTATCTATTTCACTCATATTAGATTGAAATACTAAAATGTCTCCTTTTAAATATGGCTGCCATTCTAAATCAGTAATAGACAATTTATACTTTGTACATCCAACTAAAAGGAATGATATTATTAATATAAACACACCAAAAGTTATTATTTGCCTTCTCATAAATTATTCCTTCTTTTTATTTGCTTTAATTTACGGTCAAATAGAGACACAGAATACAATTGTACATAAAATGTATCTTTAAAAAATTTAAGTTGCTGATAATTAAACAAAAAACCTCGCAACTAGCGAGGTTTTTTGTTTTCATATAAATTAGTAGGCTGAGTATTTCGACTTAGCTCAACATAAACCTTTCGAAGCCTAACGAATCAACTTCTTATATTTTATACGTTTCGGCATCAAGTCGCCACCTAAACGTTTCTTTTTATTTTCTTCATATTCTGAGAAGCTTCCTTCAAAGAAATATACTTCCGAATTACCTTCAAATGCTAGGATATGTGTACAAACACGATCTAAAAACCATCTATCGTGTGAAATTACTACGGCGCAACCTGCAAAGTTTTCCAAACCTTCTTCCAATGCTCGTAATGTGTTAACATCCAAATCGTTTGTTGGCTCATCCAGTAATAAAACGTTTCCTTCTTCTTTTAGCGTCATGGCTAAATGTAATCGGTTGCGTTCTCCACCAGAAAGTGCGCTTACCTTTTTATTCTGCTCGCTTCCTGCAAAGTTGAATCGGCTTAAATACGCTCTAGAGTTTACTTGCTTTCCGCCCATCATCACCAATTCTTGCTCGCCAGAGAAGTTTGCCCAAATTGATTTTTCTTGGTCAATATTTGAATGCGCTTGATCTACATAGGCAATTTTTGCCGTGTCACCAACAGTGAAACTTCCTTTATCTGGTTTTTCTTCGCCCATAATCATTTTGAAAATGGTTGTTTTTCCAGCTCCATTCGGACCAATTACACCAACAATTCCTGCTTGTGGTAAGTTGAATGCTAAGTCTTCATATAATAATTTATCGCCAAATGCTTTTGAAACGCCTGTTGCTTCAATCACATTGGTTCCTAAACGTGGACCATTTGGAATGTAGATTTCCAATTTCTCGTCCATTTGTTTTTGATCTTGACTCATTAATTTGTCATAGTTCTTCAAACGTGCTTTTTGCTTGGTTTGACGACCTTTTGCTCCTTGACGAACCCATTCTAATTCTCGTTCTAATGTTTTCTGACGTTTAGAAGCTGTTTTGCTTTCTTGCGCCATACGCGTAGATTTTTGATCTAACCAAGAAGAATAGTTTCCTTTCCAAGGAATTCCTTCTCCTCTATCCAATTCTAAAATCCAACCCGCAACATTATCTAAGAAATATCTATCGTGCGTTACCGCGATTACGGTTCCTTTATATTGTGCTAAATGATGCTCTAACCAATGTACAGATTCTGCATCCAAGTGGTTTGTTGGCTCATCTAGTAATAATATTTCTGGTTCTTGTAATAATAAACGACATAATGCAACACGGCGACGTTCTCCACCAGAAAGTACACCAATTAGTTTGTCTGGTTCTGGCGTACGTAATGCGTCCATTGCAATTTCAAGTTTGGTATCTAATTCCCAAGCGTTTGAAGCATCAATTTTATCTTGCAAATCGGCTTGTTGCGCCATTAACTTGTCCATTTTGTCTGCATCAGAATAAACTTCTTCCAATCCGAACATGTCATTGATTTTGTTGTATTCATCAAGAATTGCCACTGTTTCGGCAACACCTTCTTTTACAACTTCTATTACCGTTTTTGTTTCGTCTAATAAAGGTTCTTGTTCTAAATATCCAACTTTGTAACCTGGCAAAAACGTAACGTCACCTTGATAGTTTTTCTCTACACCTGCAATAATTTTAAGCAAAGTAGATTTACCAGAACCGTTTAAACCGAGAATTCCGATTTTGGCTCCGTAGAAAAAACTTAGGTATATATCTTTTAAAACTTGCTTGTTAGTACTTTGATAGGTTTTGGAAACCTTATTCATGGAAAAGATAACTTTCTTATCGTCTGACATATTTGATTCTTTAATTTAATTGCTATGTAGCAAATATACATAATTGTTGATTGAAAGATTCAATGATTAAAAATTTAAAAATTGAAATTTCTAACTCGATTTCTTCCAAAATTAGTATTTCATTAAATTAAATCAAGAAAGAAATATCTTTTTACACAAATTTTTAAAAATAAATAAAAAACTGATTATCAACTAATTAAACATATAAACTCATAAACTATTAAACTTTTCTTAAACTTTTTCTCACTTTCATAAAACCATGTTGCCTTTGTTCTCGTATATAATGGAAACAATAAAAATCTAATAAAAACTTTTAAATTATGAAACGAGTAACAACCATTTTAGGAATCAGCATTGTATTGGTGGGAAGTTTCTTTTTGATAGCAGCAGATCACATTGACGCGCCAGCTGTACAAGGAACAACTTCTGATATTACCGATTTCTACGCCTTTCAAGGAGCAGATACGAACACGATTGCTTTTGTAGTAAATACACAAGGATTGTTAAGTCCGACAGCAACTTCTAGTGCTTCGTTTAACGAAAACACATTAATTGAAATTAATATTGACACTACCGGAGACAATGTAGAAGATTTAGTGATTCAAGCAATTCCAAGAGACGGAAAAATGTACTTTTTTGGACCAATCGCGCCAAGTGCAGCAGGATTGAACAGTGTTGTTGAAACTTCTGGAACAGCTTCATCTGTAGATATTACAGCATACGGAAGTACTGCAATTACAGCAACTAATAGTGGAATGACGTTTTTCGCAGGACCAAGAGATGATCCTTTCTTTATGGATTTCGCACAGTACGGACAAATTATCGCAGGTAACGCAACGGCTTTTAACAATCCAGGAGCTGATACATTTGCAGGTTCTAATGTATTATCAATTGTTGTACAAGTGCCAAAATCACTAATTGGTGGTTCAGGAACTATCAACACTTGGGTAGAAGCTAAAGGAAAACAATAATCAATTCAATCAAAATTTAAACAAAAAAGAAATGAAAAATATACAATCAATTTTAGGAATTATTCTCGTAAGCGCTTTTACGTTAACGAGTTGTTCTTCAGACGACAATACCGTTGTAGCTAGTGCACAACTTGACTTTTCAGGAACGTATGCACAACAAGATCAAATGGGAAGACCAGCAGTAAATACTGTTTTTGTTTCTTCTGGAAGTAAAGATTCATTTAATACAACGATTCCAACGCAACAAAACGCAGCTTTCCAAGTAATGTTTCAAACAAACTTAACAGGTCTGAGTCCAGCCTTTGCAAATGCAGGAGATCAGAATGCTTTAGGACAAGATGCCGCTGCTTTTACAGGATTATTAGCTACAGATGTATTGAATGTTTCTCTTGATGGAACTACAACTTTTTATGATGGTACAAATGTATTAACAGGTCGTGCTTTGGCAGATGACGTAATTACAGTTGAATTATTATTAATTTTTGGTGGAGAAAATTTCATGGAAAACCCAACACTTTCCGATGACCACGTAGATGCAAATGACAAGCCTTTTTTGTCCTCTTTCCCATACTTAGCCTCACCTTGGTAATTTGATTTACTGCAGAGAGCATTTGGGTAACATTCACCCCAATGTTAGTTGGTTTAACGATCTTTCAAATGCTCTCATTTATTATAAAAAATTAACAAGACTACGTTCTACAACGGAGTCAGTTCAACTTACATTTTTGAGTATATCTTTTCAGATTTCAAAAAATTAAGTTTCATTAAAAAACAATCAATATGTATACCAAAACAGTTTTTCAAATCCTTATAGTCGCTTCTTTATTAGCAAGTTGCTCTTCTAAGGAATCTCAAAAAGTTACAGCTTCCGCTGAATATGACACGTATTTAGAAGTTGCTGAAAATAAAAACATAACTGATGCGACAGAAATTTTTAATTTTTGGACATCAAAGCTCGAAAAATCCCCAAATCAATATCCATATCACGTAAAAATTGCTAGTTCACATTCACAATTGTTTAAAGCGACTGGAGAAGTTTCTCATTTAATGGAAGCTGCACGTCATTTAGAAATTGTGAATGAAAGAACTAACTACAAAAACGCAGGTTATATTAGAAGTTTGGTTCGAAATTATATTTCGCAACATCGTTTTCAGGAATCTTTAGTATTGTTAAAGAAAGCAGAAGTTTTAGGCGAAAATTTAGATGCTACACAAAAAATGCTTTTTGATGTACATTTAGAACTTGGCAATATTGCAGAAGCAGAATTGTATTTAAACAATTTTAAAAATACTAATAGTTTTGATGCCTTAATCAGATTGTCCAAATGGTACGATCATGAAGGAAAATTGATGGCAGCTATCAAAGCTATGGAGAAAGCAAAGTTTAAAGCTGAAGATGCAAATAATAGCTTTTTAAAACAATGGTCATATACAAATTTGGCAGATTTTTACGGTCATGCCGGAAGAATTAAAGATGCATATTCTCATTATTTGAAAGCATTAGAATTAGATCCAAATGACGCGTATGCGAAGAAAGGAATTGCTTGGATTGTATTTTCACACGAAAAAAATCCTGAAGAAGCATTGCGTATTTTAGATACGATTATGTCACAACACAAAGCACCAGATTATTATTTACTAAAGGCAGAAATAGCCGAATACATGGGAAATATTGCTGAAAAAGAAAAAAATATTAATGCATTCCTAACTGCTATTGAAGATAAAGATTATGGTGTAATGTACAGTTCATATGCGGTTTCTGTATTGTCTGAAGAATTGAACGATACAGAAAAAGCATTGAAAATTGCACAACAAGAAGTACACTTACGTCCTACGGCACAATCGTATGATTTGTTAGCCTGGACATATCATTTACAAGGTAATTCCGCCAAAGCGTTAGAAATTATAGAAAAACACGTACTAAACAAAACTTTTGAACCTGTTGCAATGTATCATACAGCAGAAATTTTGAAAGCAAACGGAAACACAACAACAATTAAGGACATCAAAGCAGAATTACTAGAAAGTAGCTTTGAAGTTGGTCCAATATTGACAGAAAAAATACAACGCTTATAGTTTTGGTAGACTGTAAATGGCTAGCTTTTTTAAGTTAGGCGATTGGTTTTTATTGATTGAGAAGACACTTTGTAATGAAGTGTCTTTTTTTGTTTGATTTATTTTTGAGATCCTAGATCGCTTTGCTTTTAAAGTCGAAAATCAGGATATTTACTTAACGTGAATTTTTAGTACGCCAATCCCGTAAGCAATTACGATTTGTTTTTTTTATCTTCTAGAGATGTTTAACCAAAAAATAAAATCATGAAAAAAAGAAATTTTAAATCGCTCAAGCTGAATAAAAAAGCTATTTCTAAACTAGAAACTAAAAACAGTATAAATGGCGGTTACAACCCAAGTGACAGACTCACGGAGTGCAGAAACAACTATTGTGTATCATTGTATAATAGCTGTCCTGCAGTCTGTTAAGAAGTAAAACGCATTAAGATTACCTAAAAATATATTGCATGCTATGAAGCTAAATTTCCGCATTGAACTTGTCGAAATGTGGTTTACTTCTCGTATCCTAAGTCTGAAAAAAGAAACTATAATTCTTCTTTATGCTCTTGATTTATGAATCACGACCACAGTTCCTTTATTTAACTCATTATTCTTTATAGCTTTAGATTATTAATTAAAAAATCATATCATGAAAAAAAGTAGTCTTAAAACATTGAAATTAAACAAAACTGCAATTTCTAGCCTAGAATACGTAAAAGGTGGAATAAGTCCTTGTACCGATACTTGTGAAACGTATTGTGAATGCAAATCAGAGAAGCCTTGTCAGTTTATGAATCAAGCTTAAAAAATGAAAAGTTAATCTCTAATTAACACAAAAAAAATCACGGTCAGAATTTGTTCTAACCGTGATTTTTTATTCTTGTAATTCTAATATAAGGAAATGTTTCTTGCTCATACTAAATAGTTTCTCATCACTATGAATTCGAAGCAACGACACCAAGTGTGTACAGTTGTTCTAAGCTTGGAGATTTACTTCCGCCAGTTGGCTCTAAAGTAATTCCGAAAGATTCTGATTAATTCATTAAAGATCTTAAAATTGTGAGTAAAATTCAAATTTTTAATTAAAAAGCTTACAATAACGTAATTATTGTAAGTATTTACCGTAATTTAATTAATATTTTTATCTTTATATTTGTGATATTATTAACCATAAAACTATATATCATGAAAAAAAGTAGCCTTAAAACATTGAAATTAAACAAAACTGCCATTTGTAACTTAGAAAACGTTAAAGGTGGATTACGAGATGCTGATGATGATTGTACTTGTACATGTGAAACTAAATGCGAACAAGCCAATTGCTGTACATGTGCATCAAATTGTTGTTAATCACCAAATGATAATTTTATACCTAGTATAAAAAACTACGGTTAGAACGTGTTCTAACCGTGGTTTTTCTATTAAAAGTATTTTCTTACAACAAAAAAAGGCTTCTAGATAGAATCTAAAAACCTTTTATGTTATAAAATTTTAAATATTTTGTCTATGGATTCGAAGCAACGACACCAAGTGTATACAATTGTTCTAAGTTTGGAGATTCACTTCCGCCAGCTGGCTCTAAAGTAATTCCGAATGCTTCTGATTCGTTTGCGTTTTTCAAGTCAAATACTTTGTCTTTATCCGTAGAAAATTCATCAATAACACCTAAACTTGTTGGTATTAAAGGATTTAGTGTCAACGACCAAACTTGATATACTTTCCCTTCTGGTGGTTCTGGTAAACCTTGTAAATCTAAGTAAATGCTATTTGCCTTTTTATCCCAATATACTTTCGCATATGATTCTGGTGAAACTGCTTGTCCGCCAAGTGCCACCGAAATAATATCTTTAGTTCGTAAAACACCTAATAAATCTGTAGCTGCAGTTAAGTCGCTATTGGCTTTATAAATTTGATCTTTTAACGCTTCTTTCTCTGTAGTAACAACTTCTATTTCAGATTGTAAATCGTTAGTTTTTAATACAGAAAACACCAATCCTATTCCTACTACAACTGCGGCTGCCCAACCTGCATAACGGAATATTGAATTTGGTTTTTGTAGCGGAATCACTTTCGTTTCTTCTGTTTCTGTAAGTCCTAATTTTTGTCTAATAATTTCGAAAATCCCAGTAGTATCTTTACTTGCCGTTGCAGCTGTTAAACTAAGTATTGCTGCTTCTATAGAAAGTACTTCTTGCGTAACTTCAGGATACTGCAACATCATTGCATGCACTTCTTCGTTTTCTTTTTCAGAAAGCGCGCCTGCCACAAACAGTTCTAATATTCCAGATGCTATGTATTCTTTACTATCCATTACTATACTTCTAACATTTTTCTAAGTTCGCTAATACAATTTCTATTTCTAGTTTTTACAGTTCCTAACGGGATTTCGAGGGTTTCAGCCGTTTCTTTTTGTGTGTATCCTTTAAAATAAATGTAATGTATTATCTTTTTACACTTATCTGCAAGCTTGTTTACATACTCTTTAATACCAATAGCATTCGTCTTTTCATCCAAACTATCATTGGTCTCTATACTATGTACGAAAAAATCGATGTCATGGTTTTGTTGAGCGTTCTTAAAAGATTTTGAGCGCGTCTTATCAATAGCAGCATTTCTAGCAATATTCAGTAACCACGTGAAAAAACGACCTTTTTTAGCATTATAATTATCTGACTTATTCCATGCTTTTATAAACACATCTTGCATTATTTCCGCAGCTATGTCTTCATTTCTTACAATTGTATTTACGACACCAAAGATGCTTTCATTATACATTTCGTACAACGATTCAAATGCTTTGGCATCTTTTTCTTGAAATTTTTTAATGAGTATTTCTAACTTCATAAATATTTATATAACCTATTAATTGGATTTTAAAATGTGAACTTTCTTACATTTTATAAAAATACAATTATTAAGATCAATGAATTATGCTCTTTCACTAAAATAAGTAACTCATTTGCATTGCAAGTTACTTATTTTTGAACGTTTTTCTAAATTATACACGACCTTTTAAAGCATTAAAAACCCATGCAATAGCAAAGAATCCAATACCAACTGCCGCAAATCCATATCCAGCAACATCATCATATCTAAAGGCTCCAAGAGCAATTAATCCAATTCCTACCAATATCATAATCAATGTTGCCCAAGCAAGTACAGTATTCTTGTTCATTCCCATAGTCTATTTTATTTGGGCGCATCTTTTATGTTTGCTTTGATTGCATCAGCAAAAATAAAAGTCAGGCTTTCAACAGTCGCTTCCCTCGCTGCTGAATTTAGTTCAGCAGCTCACGGAGCTTCAACAAATGTTTCAATCCTTTGCGCTTTCATGAACTACAAATATCTGTTTTTTAATTCATAAACTAAAAATTTAATACATACAAATTCCAAATCACTTCTTGTAAAGCTTCAAACAGTACCTTATAATTTTTAGTATCTTTCGAAAAAAATCGAATCAAAAAAATATTTTAAATAAATCCCATGAATAAAAAGCTTTCATTACTAATACTTTGCGTACTTACATTATTTATTAGTTGTAACTCCAACAAATCAGTTGCCAACAGTTCAAAAAGTCCAAAACTTGAAAAATCATTACTTTGGAAAATTTCAGGGAAAGGACTTCAAAAACCTTCCTATTTATACGGAACAATTCACTTAACATGCGATTATAATTTTACAGATAAACTCAAAAAAGCATTTGACGAAACCGACAGGTTGGTGTTAGAAATTGATATGTCAGATCCGAAATTGCAATCCGAAATGATGAAACTCATCTTTATGGAAGATGGAATAACGATTCAAAGTTTACTAAATGAAGAAGATTATAAAACATTAGCTGATTTTTTTAAAGAACAAGTCGGACTCGATTTAAAATTGTTTAACACCATGAAACCATTGGCAATTACCTCAACAATTACTTCCAAAATGGCAGTTTGTGACAATGGAGTTGCCTACGACATGGAATTTATGAAAGTAGCAAAAGCGCAAAATGAAAAAATTATTGGTTTGGAAACGATTGCTGATCAAATGAAAGTTTTTGATGATATTCCGTATGAAGATCAGTTAAAAGACTTAGTGAAAATGGCGAAAGAAGGAATGGAAGAAAGCAAAAAAGGCTTTGACGAAATGACACGTTATTATAACGCAGAAGATTTAGATGGTTTGCTAAAAGTTACTCTCGATCAAGGATTAGAAGCTGATTTCCAAGAAAATTTAGTAGATCAACGCAATCGCAATTGGATTCCACTTATTGAAAAAATCACGGCAGAAGCTCCAACTTTTATTGGCGTTGGCGCATTGCATTTACCTGGCGAACAAGGCGTAATTAACTTATTAAGAAAACAAGGATATGTTGTTACTCCTGTATATTAAGTTGCTTCGCAACTAGATATTAGACCGCTTTGCTGCTAGACTCGTTCCCGCGTAGGCGGGAATCTGTTAGATCGCTTTGCTTTTAGACTCGTTCCTGCGTATGTGGGAATATATTAGATAATAAGAGACTATATAGAAAGTCAAATTTCGTCAAACCGAACTTGATTCGGTTTCTCATAATAATTAAAAATTCGCTTTCTAAAGCTTTTCAGATAGCGAATTTTTAATTATTATTTTTCAGATACTTCTAGTATGGAAGTAACTATTTTTTCAATTTCTTTCTGTTTAAAAGCAAACCAACTTTCTCTGTATTCTGAATCATCGATTGCTAATTTGAAGTTTTGAAACGGTTTTCTAGCATTCAAAATGTTCGTTAATTTTGCACCAAATTCAATATCAGCTAATTGATACGCAAACTTATCCATGATTTTATATGATTCCGGACTTTCCAAAACTTCAAACTTGATAAAGTCTTTTTTATTTTTTTCAACTTTCGTCACAAAAGGCTCAAAAATTTCTTGAAATTCTTCCTCCATAAGCTCAAAATCACTTGGAATTGTAATGATTTCTTGCGTTTTCTTATGAAGATAACAATCTTCGCCACAATCTAAACTTTGGGCGATTTCTCTAATAATTTTAGCATCATATGTATTCATCTGAAAAAATATTTTTTCTACAACTTAGCCGCCAATCTACATCCTTGATCTATCGCACGTTTTGCGTCTAACTCAGCGGCAATATCTGCGCCACCAATAATATGGACTGTCAATCCTTTTGCTTGTAAAGGTTCCATCAATTCTTTTAAAGGCGTTTGTCCTGCACAAATCACAATATTGTCAACTTCCAATATTTTTGCTTCGTCATTTTGTACGTAATGTAATCCTAAATCGTCAATTTTTGTATACTCAACTTCTCCAACAAACTGTACGTTTTTCTTTTTAAGATTTGTTCTGTGAATCCAACCTGTAGTTTTTCCTAAATTCCCACCAAATTTCCCTTTGCTACGCTTGAACATAAAAATTTCTCTTGGCGAACCGTGAAAGTTTGGTTTCATATTTTCAATTCCGCCGCGTGCTTCTAAGCTTTTATCAATTCCCCATTCTGCCAACCAAGCGTCAACATTCTGTGAAGTAGATTCGCCGTCGTGCGATAAATATTCAGAAACATCAAAGCCAATTCCTCCTGCTCCAATGACAGCAACACGTTTTCCTACTGGTTTTTTATGCTTTAAAACATCAACATAACTCAATACTTTTTCATGAGTAATTCCGTCAATTTTTGGAGTTCTTGGTTTTATTCCTGTTGCCAGAATTATTTCTTCAAAATCTCCTTGCGAAAGTTCATCTGCGGTAACGCGTGTATTAAGTTTTACGGTAACTTTATGCAATTCGATTTGCTTATTAAAATAACGAATAGTTTCGTAAAATTCTTCTTTTCCAGGAATTTGCTTCGCGATGTTAAACTGTCCGCCAGTTTCCTTGTTATCGTCAAACAACGTTACTTCATGTCCGCGTTGCGCTGCAATAGTTGCTGCTGCCAATCCTGCTGGACCAGCACCAATTACGGCAATTTTCTTTTTGATACTTGCCGGTTTGTAATCAAATTCAGTTTCGTGACATGCTCTCGGATTTACCAAACAGCTCGCTACTTTTTGCTTAAAAATATGATCTAAACACGCCTGATTGCATGCAATACACGTATTAATTTCATCTGCTTTTTCTTCCTGAGCTTTATTTACCCATTCGGCATCTGCCAAAAACGGACGTGCCATCGAAATCATATCTGCTTGTCCGTCTGCCAAAATCTTTTCGGCTACACTTGGCATATTGATTCTGTTGGAAGTTATCAGCGGTAAACTCACTTCTTTTTTCATACGTTCCGTAATCCACGCAAACGCGGCTCTCGGAACTGAAGTTGCAATCGTAGGAATTCGTGATTCATGCCAACCAATTCCTGTATTAATAATGGTTGCGCCTGCTTTTTCAATTGCTTTTCCAAGTTGCACGACTTCTTCCCAACTGCTTCCTTTATCAACCAAATCAAGCATAGACAACCGATAAATAATGATGAACTTATCGCCAACGGCTTCGCGAACTGCTTTTACAGTTTCAACGGCAAACTTCATTCTATTTGCGTAATTTCCGCCCCATTCGTCGTCACGTTGGTTGGTACGTTCTGCAATAAATTGATTGATTAAATATCCTTCAGAACCCATAATTTCTACGCCATCATATCCTGCCATTTTTGCCAATGTTGCCGAATTTGCAAAACTTTTGATCGTTCTTTTAACTGATGAATTAGATAATTTACTTGGTTTAAAAGGTGTTATTGGTGATTTTATTGCGGAAGGTGCAACATTTAATGGATGATGTCCGTAGCGTCCTGCATGCAGAATTTGCATACATATTTTTCCGCCGTTTTTATGTACAGCTTCTGTGATGACTTTATGTTTACGAGCATGTTTCCTTGTACTCATTCGTGACGAAAAAGGTATTAACCAACCGCGAACACTTGGCGCCATTCCACCAGTAACAATTAATCCTACGCCACCTTTTGCACGTTCGCCGTAGAAAACTGCTAATCGTTCAAATCCATTTTTCTCTTCTTCTAAACCTGTGTGCATTGATCCCATTAACACTCTGTTTTTAAGTGTTGTGAATCCTAAATCTAAAGGTTCAAAAATATGCTTGTACTTCATGTATTCTGATGGTTTTTCTGATGGAACTAAATATACTGCAATTCTATCAAAAAGAATAGTATATTTTTATTATGCACGCATAACAGTATGCAATATACTTATTTTTTAAAAGGAATTGAAGATTATTTGTTGATTGATTTGGGATTATGGTTACATGAAATGATATTCAATTAATTTGTATCCGATTCTCTACCAAACCAAACAACAGCATATGTATCATAAATTGCTATTCCTATTGCTTTCCATTTTATGTCTTTCCACATCCCCAAATTAATCATAACGACATTATGTCCACTACTTTTTTTCCAAGAATTGATTGCATCTACTGCTTTTGCACCTTGACTTTGCCACATAGCTATTTCAAAGCCGTTTCCCAAATATGAAGTCAATTCTCGTGGCTTATTCCACATACATTTAGACTCGCTGTGATCAGGAGTATAACAACAAGGTGTCCAATTGCCTTTATTTGACCAACTATGCGTATTACATGTACCTTGATTAGGATTATTATTTTCAAGATCTTCAACGTGTTTTTTTGCTACAAATGTTAAAGATTTTGATAAAGGAATCACAGAAAGATTATTTTCTTTTCTGTATTCCATAATAAGATCATACAACTTCTTTTCTTCCTTTGTAAGTGTCTGAGAAATAGCTGTACTCGTTACCAATATTAGTAGCACAAACGAAAAAATAAATTTAATCATTGTTTTATTTTAATAGATGCGAAATAGCCGTTGATTTTAAAACCAAAGCTATTTTTGAGTCAACTACATTTAGTAAATGGAGTCTTCGATTTATCGGTTTTAATTGTGGGAGAAATACCTGATCCATAAATTCCCCAATGTGGACCCCAAAGACCTTCAGCTGTTTTCCAGGGTTCATCGAACATTTCAAACCACATGGTAATAAAAGCCTTGTTATACGTATTTGTACCATTAATCCATTTGCATGTAGCGTTAAAATTAGTCACTTCATCTTTCCAAGTAGTGTGTGCATTAATGTCACCATGACTTGGCCAACCTATTTCTGCAATTACTACTTCCAATCCAGCCGCTATGGCTTGTTTCATTCCGTTCTCATAGGAGTACTGCATGTTTCCAGTAATCTCACCAGGAGTCATGGGAAACTTAATAGGATTGCTTTCATGATTGCCTTTTTGTCCATACCACGGATAAATGGTAAGAAACGCATAACTTTGCATAATATTCAGCAATGGTGACCAAGTAGCATTCGTTGGGCCAGCACCAGTCATACAAATAGTCAAAGGAACGTTAGTGATATTGGAATATTTGGGTAATTTTAGTTGCGCAACTGCATAATCAAAAGCGGCTTTTACTTCTGCTACGGTATATTTATTTATAGCTAAATCTACTTCATTACCTATTACAATGACTTTTACCATTTCTGGATGTGCATTTGCCTGAGTAAGAGCTGTATCTATTTCTGCATTTGTACTCTTACTATCCTTTTGAAAAATCCATACTCCTAAAGCGAGACCTATATTGTTTTTTTTACACAGTTCAGGCAGGTATTTTTGGCAACCTTGTACCGTGTAAGTACGAATAAATGTCATGTTGTTGGCACTAATGATTTTCAAATCTGCAGCTACATTTTCTTTGGTGTAGGATGATTTTTTTACTGTAGCAGCCTGATGATAAGGAGCGTAACATACGCCCATCATATCACTGCCGCCGAATAATGAATTGTTGTTGGTCATTGTTTTTTTATTAAAGCTAAGCATAAAAATTGGATTCTGCCGTGTATAACCAACATGAATCTAAAAGTTCGAATTTTATTAATGATGAATTTTTTGATGGTTCGAAAAATGAAAAAAAGCTATCTAAGAAATATTTTATTGAATTTTTTAATTCATGGGAACTTCTATGACTAGAATTTTAGATTTTTTGTTGGTTTGAATTTCTACAGTTGTCGCATCCGAAATTCCAATTGCGTCTCTAGTTTCCAATGTTTCATTAGCAACTGAGATTTCACCTTCAAGCAAGAATATGTAGATTCCGTTTGAAGCATCTTGGAGTTTGAAATTGATAGTTTTTCCTTCATCAAAGTTACCTAATGAAATGTATGCTTGCTGATGAATCCATAAAGAATCGACTATGATATTATTTTGTGGAGAAACTAAGGTTTGAAAATTGTTTTTTTGTTTTGTTTGATCAAACTTTTTTTGCTCATAACGCGGCGTTACATTTTTTGTTTCGGGTTGAATCCATAATTGTAAAAAGCTCACTTCATCAGTTTTACTATCGTTGAATTCAGAATGCTGCAATCCAGTTCCTGCGGACATTACTTGAACTTCTCCAACCGTAATTTCACGTTTATTGTCCATTGTATCTTTGTGAGAAAGTGCGCCACTCAACGGAATAGAAATGATTTCCATGTTTTGATGCGGATGTTTCCCGAAGCCCATATTTGGTTGTACAATATCGTCATTTAAGACTCTAAGCTTTCCAAATCCCATGCGTTCAGGATTGTGGTAATTTGCAAAACTGAAACTGTGCTGACTTTTTAGCCAACCGTGATCTGCTTTTCCGCGCGTGTTTGCTTTGTGATATGTTGTTTTCATTTGTTTTTCTGTTTGTTTTTCTCTTTGTTTGTTTGTTTGTTGATTTGCCTGCACTGAGCGGAGTCGAAGTGTTGATTTGCCTGCACTGAGTCTTTCGACTCTCGCTCAAGATAAACTTAGTCGAAGTGTTCATTTGTTTTTTGTTGATTTGTTCTTTAGTTTCTCAATACTAACTGCTCAATTCTAACATCTAATTCCGCGTAAGCGATTGAGGGATTTGTTGAAGCTCCTCACTTCGACTTCGCTGAGTGAACTTGTTTATTTCTAAATTGTGAGAGCGACTCCCGAAAGCGCGACCTCCGATTTTTTTTCGGAGGTTACGCCCAAAATAATTTGAAAATTCGATTACTCATTTCTCAATACTAATATCTCAATACTAAACTAATACAAGTGTCCCATTTTTCCATCTTGATAGTCGCGCAAGGCTTCCATTATTTCGGTTTGGGAATTCATGACATATGGTCCCCAAGATTTTATTTTTTCTTTGATCGGTTCGCCTGAAAGAATAAGTATTGTGCTATTTTTAGTGGCTTCCAACGTGATTGCTTCGCCATCTTTTTTGAAAGTGAGCATCTGCAATTTTCCGTGTTCCAACGTTTCTGAATTGTTCACTTTTGCTTCGCCTTCTAATAGATAAACCAATAACTCATGAGTTGCCGGAATTGGAATTGTGATGTTTCCTGAAGCTTCCAAATTGGCGATAAACGCGTTGATTTCCGTGAATGTAGAAACTGGTCCTTTGTGTCCATTTAGTGCTCCTGCAACAACTTTTATGCTTCCTTTTCCGTTTTCAACAGAAATTATTGGCATTTGCTCCGCTTTGATATCTTGATATTTCGGCGTTGTCATTTTGTGCTTTTTTGGAAGATTTACCCATAATTGAATTCCTTCCATCGTTCCTGTGAAATTTTTGCTTGGTCCTTCATCGTGAATAATGCCGCTTCCAGCAGTCATCCATTGTACATCGCCAGCTTCTAAAATTCCTTCGTTTCCGAGTGAATCTCGGTGTAATTGTTCTCCTTTGAAGAGAAATGTTACAGGCTCAAATCCACGATGCGGATGTGGCGAAAGTGATAATCCTGGACTGTATGGACTGACTTCGTATTTGTAATGATGCAATAATAAAAATGGATCTACTTTGTCGATTTCTTGTGTTGGCAATGGTTGACGAATTAAGTTTCCGCCCATATTTACATAGTCACTATTTCCTTTGTATGCTATGTTTCGTAGTGTTTTCATTGTTTCTATGCTGTCTTTTTGTTTGTTTGTTATTCGGGGATTTGTTAATTTGCTTGTATTTTATTTATTTCCCTTGGAAACTATTTAGGTAATTTTTTTTATCGGATTTTGTCCAATAAGTAACTTAGTTGAATGGCTTCTTCTTTTGATAGATTTTTCAATAGATTGATGCCTTCATTGTTTTGTTCAATTTTTAGTAAGAGTTTGAGTCCATTGTCGGTAATGGCAATGTGAACAACTCTTCTGTCTTCGGGACATGGAATGCGTTCTATGTGTTCTTTTGCGCAAAGTTTGTCCATTAATCGTGTGGCATTTGGAGCTCTTTCGATCATGCGATCTTTGATTTCCTGAACTTTGATTGCTTTTCCTGCGCCTTTTAAGATTCTTAGAATATTGTATTGTTGCGGCGAGATTCCGAATGGTTTGAAGAATTCGTTCTCTTTACTATTCATCCAATTTGCAGTATATTTTATGTTGATCAAAGCTTTCACTTTGTCTGATGGAAATTTTGATTGTATGTCTTTAGAAATGTCTCCCATGAGTGATTGTTAAGTTAGTATAACTACTAAAAAATTTACGACGCTTTGTGAACGGCAGTTCCAAATTTGGCAACTTCTACTTGCAATTTTTCTAACAAACCAGCATCTTTAATTTTTCCGTCTATAAAGTGGTCATTGAAACTTGGCAATGAATAGTCTGCTACAATGTTTCCGCCCATGTATGGGAATCTTCCCTTGGCGATATCCAAAACCGTTTGTCCACCTCTGGCGCCAGGCGATGTTGCCATTAATAACATTGGTACATTTCCCCATAATTTTCCGTCAATTCGTGACATCCAATCGAAAATATTTTTGAAAACCGTAGCATATGCGCCATTGTGTTCTGCTAATGATACTACGATTCCGTCTGCTTCTTGAACAGTTTTTAAGAATTTTTCCGCTGTCTCTGGAATTCCGTTTTCTAATTCTTCATCGATTCCATATATTGGCAATTCATAATCGTTTAAATCTAGAACTTTTACCGTTATATTTTCAACTAAACTTGCTGCGTACGTTGCTAATTGCTTATTGATTGATGTTTTACTGTTACTTCCTGCGAATGCTATGATTGTTTTCATGTTTTTTGTTTGTGTTTTATTTGTGTTTTATTTGTGTTTTGTTTGTTCGTTTATTCGTTTGTTTACACTGAGCATTTTTGAAATTAAAATATATTTTTAATTGAAAATACCTAGCGAAGCTATCGAAGTGTTTGTTTGTTTTTTGTGAATTTGTTTTATATTCTATTTTCTATAATCTATTTTCTATGCTCTATTTTTTTTTTGTTCTAAGTTGATATATGTATTAGTTACTTGCAATTTTCTTCCCCAAATAATAAGATGTCATTAAGAATACCATTCCTGCTATGGAAGCGCCTTGTTCTCCATCGCTAATCATGTAATGTGCAAAAAATGCTAAGATTAAATCAAAGAAGAATCCTGCGTACGCCCATTCTTTTAGTACTTGACTTTTAGTTTGCCAGATTGCAATAACTCCTAAAATTTTAGCAATTGCTAATGGATAAATAATATAAGTTGGATATCCGAAATTTGTAAACATTCCGCTTACTTCTGCATTGTTCAAAATATACATTCCCGCAGAAAATAGCATTAACATCGATAATAATCCTGTTGCTACGTAATATATTATTTTTTGAGTTTTCATGTTTGTTGGTTTTTTGGTTATTCGTTATTAGTTATTTATTTGAAGCAAATCTACAACTAATATTTTTATATTCCAAGGAAAATACTTCCATGTAAGTTATTTACTAATTTTTTAATAAAATTTTCAAACTACGTTCCTTTCAATAGCCGTATTTGTTTCGTATTTTAGCGGAGGAAAATTTTATAACCATGGACATCAACTTCAATAAAAACGAAGATCACAATAAACTTTTAGTATCAGAATTACGTCATCGCTTTGCAAAAGTGAGTTTAGGCGGCGGACAGAAACGTATTGATAAGCATCACAGCAAAGGAAAAATGACTGCACGTGAACGTATTGATTTTCTGTTAGATACCAAGAAACCTTCTATTGAAATTGGTGCTTTTGTTGGTGACGAAATGTATGAAGAACATGGCGGTTGTCCATCTGGCGGCGTTGTCGTAAAGATTGGATATGTACAAGGAAAACAATGTATTGTAGTTGCCAATGATGCAACTGTGAAAGCTGGCGCTTGGTTTCCAATTACCGCAAAAAAGAACTTGCGCGCACAAGAAATTTCTATCGAAAATAGATTACCAATTATTTATTTGGTGGATAGTGCAGGCGTTTATTTGCCAATGCAAGATGAAATTTTCCCTGATAAAGAACACTTCGGGCGAATTTTTAGAAATAATGCCGTGATGAGTAGTATGGGAATTACACAAATTTCTGCGGTTATGGGAAGTTGCGTTGCAGGTGGCGCATATTTACCAATTATGAGTGATGAAGCATTGATTGTTGATAAAACTGGAAGTATTTTCCTTGCTGGAAGTTACTTAGTGAAAGCTGCAATTGGCGAAAGTATTGATAATGAAACATTAGGTGGCGCAACGACGCATTGTGAAATTTCTGGCGTGACCGATTATAAATCGAAAGATGATAAAGATGCGTTAACTACGATTAAGAATATTGTCGGAAAGATTGGCGATTATACACCAACAGGTTACAATCGTGTGAAAGCGGCAAAACCAAAAGAGAATCCTGAAGAGATTTTCGGAATTTTGCCAAAAGCACGACATGAACAGTATGACATGAAAGAAATCATTAAACGTGTGGTTGATAATTCTGAGTTTGATGAGTATAAAGCAGGTTACGGAAAAAGTATTATTACCGCTTACGCTAGAATTGACGGTTGGGCAGTTGGAATTGTTGCCAATCAACGCAAGCTGGTAAAAACTACGAAAGGTGAAATGCAATTTGGCGGTGTAATTTATTCGGATTCAGCTGATAAAGCAACCCGATTTATAGCAAATTGTAACCAAAAGAAAATTCCGTTAGTATTTTTACAAGATGTAACTGGATTTATGGTTGGAAGCAAATCTGAACATGGCGGAATCATTAAAGATGGTGCCAAAATGGTAAATGCTGTGAGTAATAGCGTAGTGCCAAAATTCACGATTATTATTGGAAATTCATACGGAGCAGGAAATTATGCGATGTGTGGAAAAGCGTACGATCCACGATTGATTGCTGCTTGGCCAAGTGCTGAATTAGCAGTAATGAGTGGGAATTCGGCAGCAAAAGTTTTGTTACAGATTGAAACAGCTTCATTGAAGAAAAAAGGCGAAAAAATTACTAAAGAGCAAGAAGAAGAATTATTCAATAAAATTAAATCGCGTTACGACAGACAGATTTCTCCATATTACGCTGCTGCACGATTGTGGACAGATGCAATTATAAACCCGTTAGATACGCGCACTTGGATTTCTATGGGAATTGAAGCGGCAAATCAAGCGCCGATTGAGAAACCTTTTAATTTGGGGATTATTCAAGTGTAAGTCGGTTGTCGGTTGTCGGTTGTCGGTTGTCGGAAACAAATTTTTATATTTTTAATTTCAAAAGTTTGAGGATTTTTTTCTCCAATCATGACTTTTAAATTTTGGTTATTCGTTATCCGTGGATTTGTTTTTCACTCTCAGTTTTTAACTTTTAACTAAAATACTTTTCCAACATTCGCTATTTGTTATTCGTTATTCGTGGATTTGTTTTTTCACTTTTCACTTTTAACTAAAATACTTTTCCAACATTCGTTATTTGTTATTCGTGGATTTGTGGATTTATTGATTTGTTTTTTCACTTTCAACTTTTAACTTTTAACTTTTAACTTCTCACTTTTAACTTTTCATTTCGACTTCGCTCAATGCGGCGCACTTTTTCATTTAAAATTCAACATTTATAATTTAAAATTTCATTTCTCAATACTTATTTCCATAAACTAAGAAAAGGCCTAGCAATTTAAATGCCAGACCTTTTCCCCCTAAAAAACCTAAAATAACCTACTTTTTATTTCTTTCGAAATGCAAAGATTTGTTCTTTCACAAGTCACAAACTCCATGCCATTCTCTACTATTTTTATGATTTATTTAACAAAAAAAGAAAAACCTACTAAGTATAAATTTTAGTAGGCTTTTCAGAATAAACAACTAAACAACCAACCTTTTCGTTAATTCTATTTAAAAGTACGTTCCTAATTTTGGTTTTGAAACCTATATTGAGTAAACGCTTCTTTTTGATGAGTGAAATACCTCAACTACTTAGTTACACTTGATTCCACTAATCGGATGAATTCTGCTCTGTATCCACTTTTGTCTTCTCCTCTGCCCGATTTTGCTAATGCGATCACATTGTCCAAACTAGAATTATTGTGAAATTCCGAGTCTTTTAATTGCATTCCGAACAGCGCAACTGCAGCTGTGAATTTGAAATCGCTTGATAATTTTGACGTCAATACATTTTCAACTACCGTTTTTAATTCTTGACTTTTGTCTTCGTTTGGTTTCTTGTAGCGTAATTTTACAGTTAATAATTCTTTCGTGAATGATTCGCTTGAAGTTGTTGTTTTGGTATATTTTAAATCGTCAACACTTTTCAAATATTCAGTTTTCACACCAACAGGAATGATTTCATATAGTGCCGTAACTGTATGTCCTGCGCCTAATTCGCCAGCATCTTTTGTGTCATCTTTAAAATCTTCATCTGCTAATAATCTGTTTTCATATCCGATCAATCGATATCCTTGAACAATATTTGGGTTGAATTCTAATTGCAACTTCACATCTTTCGCAATTGTGTATAATGTTCCGCCAAATTCTTTCCCAAAAATCTTATGTGCTTCTTGCATTGTATCAATATATGCGTGGTTTCCATTTCCTTTATCTGCCAACGCTTCAAGTTTGTCATGCTTATAATTTCCCATTCCAAAACCTAATACCGATAAAAATACACCAGATTTGCGTTTTTCTTCAATTAATTTTTCCATAGATGCTGTACTCGTTTGTCCAACATTAAAATCGCCATCAGTTGCCATAATTACACGATTGTTTCCATCTTTGATAAAATTTTCAACCGCAATTTTATATGCCAATTCAATTCCTTGTCCACCAGCCGTTGATCCGCCAGCTTGTAAATTGTCTAATGCGTTCATTATTTTTTGTTTGTTGTCGCCTGAAGTTGGCTCTAAGACCAATCCTGCGGCACCAGCATACACTACAATTGCTACTTTATCTTCTGGACGCATTTTATTCACCATTAGTTTGAAAGCTGATTTTAGCAATGGTAATTTGTTTTGTGCCGACATAGAACCTGAAACATCTATTAGAAATGTAAAGTTTGATGGTGGAATTTCCGCTAATGGAATTTCTTTCCCTTTTAAGGCAATTTTCAATAACTTAGTATCTTTATTCCAAGGTGTTACGCCTACTTCTGTATGAACTGCAAAAGGATGTGTATCAATTGGCTGTGTGTAGTTATATTCAAAGTAATTGATCATTTCTTCAATTTTCACTGCATCAACAGGTACTTTTTGTCCGTTGTTAATCATTCTTCTAATGTTGCTATATGCAGCTTTGTCCACGTCAATTGAAAAGGTAGATAATGGTGCTAGCGAAGTTCTTTTGAAGATATTTTCATTAATTTCTTTGTACGATTCGTTACTTGTGATTGATGTTTGAGTTGCATATCCATTTTGTAACGAACTTCTTCCTCTGATTTGTATTGCTTGACCATTTCCAGAAGTAACTTGAACTCCAGAAGCCGCTCCATTCAATACATTATTTGTTCCATTTTGAGCATCTTTTGTATTTTTACGAGCTTCTCTTCGGAATCTTCTTCGCTCTTTTCTAGTTGCTGATCTTGACTCAACAGTTGAAACAGCGTACCCAAGTGATTTAGATTCTTTGACTGAACCATATCCAACTATTACCACTTCATCTAAAGTTCCACCTTGTTTTAGTTGTACATTAATTATTGAAGAAGTTACTTTAACTTCTTGCGAAATAAACCCAACATACGTAAACACTAAGATTGCTCCATTATTGGTGTTTACTTTATAGTTACCATCGAAATCTGTGGTTTTTCCTGTAGAAGTTCCTTTAATAATAACGCTTGCGCCAGGCAACGGCAATCCTGTATCATCTGTCACAGTTCCTGAAACTTCAATTTTTTGTGCCCATACTTGACTACTTATCGCCAAGAGTATGAATAGTGTAACGAGTTTTTTCATCTTTCTTAATTTTAAATTCACAGCTAAACTACGTTGCGTATTTGTTTTAAAAAACTAGAATTGAGTGAAGTGGTGTTTTGAATGAGTGAAAGAATTAGAAGTTTTAAATAATTAATGTGAGATTTCACTTTAGGCTGTTTTAATACTTAACTTAAAAATTGAATCGTACGTTTTGGATTGTTTCAAAATCTTCAATTATAATCTTGTGTTCGTAAAATTTCCGCTATATTACTAACACAAATAAACTTCTGTTAATCAACAACTTAAACACCCCTAATTTTAGCATAGAAAATATTCCAAATAAACAGGCGTTTTTACGCTAAAAAGAAATGACCAAGAATACTACATTTGGTCAGCATCAATTTAACACAACTACATGAAACAAAATTCAGGACCTGAAACTCAGGAAACTATTAAAGGAACTAATGTGACACATATTGAAAAAACAAATTTCCAAGACAAGCCAATAGGAAATTTTGTGCAGTCCACAGAAACCCATTGGATTGAACAAAGTAATGACCGACAAAGTGTATTTACGTTTCAAGAAAGCTTCAGAGATGAATGGTCCGTTTACCTATTTGATGCTTCTAGAAATATGTATATAGCATTAGATTTACATCAAAAAAAGATTAAATATAAAAGTAGTGCTTCTGCCGAGTATAAGGATCTTTATAAAGTAGCCGCAGTTTCCTCAGCTCCACCTCAATATATATTCAAATCATTAATTTTATATAACCAATGGTATGCAAGTGGTGGTGAACAAAGAAGTGGTCTTCCACATCAATCTATGTTAAAGCTAAACAATCTTGTTTTAAACTTTAGAGGGAATCTTGTACACATGGTTACAGGATTGGAAACAATGAGAAGGAGTTGGATTAGAATTGAAAATTCGAAAACTGGAATGACAAATGCCCTTTTAGCACAATTTATACCTAATATGGTTGCAATGGCTTCACAGGCAAGCAATCTAGTTAGTTTATCTTCTCAAGGCTCAGTTTCAATCGAAACGGCACATACAATTGTAAAAACACATCTTGCAGAAGATCAAGCACAATTAACGAAAGCTAAAGCTGATAGAGCACGAGCACAAGAAGGAATGAGAGTTGCACTTATTAATTTGGCAGCAGCGAAAGCAGAATTACAAGGTGAAAAAGGTTTTTTAAATGGCTTTTTAACAGGTATAACGTTCACTGCTTATAATCCTGTAAAAGAAAATATAGACAAACAAAACAATGCCATAAATACGTACAATGTAAATTTGATCGTGGCAAATTCTGCTATTGAAACATCACAAAGAACACAAAACGAATTGCGTGAAGAGCAAAAAACACTCCAACAATTAAGTATAATGAGAAAAGCGTTTGTTTATTTTCAAAACGATTTAAGTGCTGCCGAAAATGCGCTTAGTGTTGGTACTAATTCTGCCGACAAAGCGTTAGCAACTACGAATAAAAGGCTTGGCGATTATTATAAAGACAGAGCAGGTAAACAAATGCATCAAGTATTTGGATGGATCAATTCATTTATAGCGGCAAACTAATTATAAAATATAACTTAAAACTAAAAACAAACACGTATGCAAACAGACAATTCAATAACAGAAGATCTTGAAAAAGCAATGCAAAAATTATCCGGAATTTTAACAAGTACAGATCCAAATAAACCAAGCCAATTATGGTCTGCTTGGCATTATTTGCAAGTATATTCTGTTTGGGGACTTAGAATTCCTTCCAATGAAGATACATTGAAAAGTACGTTGAAAATGTCAAATCCTGGGAAATATCCATTCTTTGCAACCATGCTTCAAGGAAATCAAAAAGTACATGAGGCAAGTGCTAATTTCTATACAAATGTTTTTCCTCAAGTAATTAAAGTAGGAAGAAATTTACTCAATACCGCAACTGATATAAGTCCTAGCGATGGTGATATTTTTGGTGTTTTGATTGAAATGTTAAATGATAAAGAATTTGAAGGTTCGTTAGAGTTAATTAAAGACATGCAAGCTACTGCTGCAGAAAACATTGAACAAGCAGAAAAAGCAGAACAAGATTTAGCCGCTTTCAGTACACAACTTATTGAAGCGCAAGGAATTTTGAATATCAGTGATGCCCAACTTCAATCAGATACAGCTACGTCACAGGCTACTATTGATAAAGCGCAAGGTGGACCTGAGGTTGCAGGATCATTAAAAAACTTACAAAAAATGATTGATGCTTCGAAAAAAGATTATGAACAATATGTAGTTGTGGCTAGTACAACTGTTACCTATGTTTGGGTACCATTTGTCGGTATTGTTGCTGCTGGAATTGTTGCTGGAATATATGGAGACAAAGCCATAAAAGAACTTAATGCATTAGATGAATGGACTGCAAAGTTTGAAGCTGCAAATGCAAAATTAGGCACAGCTTTAAAATCAAACCAAATTCAACAATTGGCACAAAAAAGTATTACAGAAACTATTTCTGCAAATAATACAGCTATTACACAAACTACCGTCGTCAAAAACGCATGGGAAGGAATACTAAATAGTCTTGGAATTGTAAAGGATAAGGTATTTGCGATGACTAAAATTACAGATGAAGGAGAAATTCTTAAAACGACTGCACTTGTAAAAGCGTATGCACGCAAAGCAGGAAAAGAATGGGATAAACTTCTGTTACCATTAAAAGAATTAACCACAAATCCATACATTGTTGTAGAGCAAAAAGATAAAACAATCAAAGAGATTGCGCAAGACGTACAAACTCAAATTAACTAATATCTAAATATAAACATGAATACTACACACTATTTAGATAGCGCATATACAGAAAGGAACTTAAAAAGTCTTGGCGTTTTTGGTTACGATGATCAAAGACCTGACGATGGCATATTTAGGAATATGACACTTTCGTGGAATTTACTTCCCAAAAAAACCTCTTACAATGATGATATTCCATGTTGGTTTATATTCACAGATGTTTTGAAAATTGATGCGGACATGATTCTAACGCAAGAAACTGCAATTTTTGCACGTAGAATTGAGATTACTCCAGGAGCAGGAATTATTTTAGATACTACTGAAGATTCAGATTTTGATTTCATGATTTTTTGTCAAGAAATTATCGTAAAAGAACCTATCAATTCAGGAAAACTAAAAATTACAAGAATCAATAAAGATGAATCTATCGATACGCATTTCTTCACGACAGATCGTACTACTAATGGCGCATCAGGATTTTTCTGGAATGGAAAGCGCAATACCAAAATAGAAAATTATGCAACACGTAATATTGAAGCAACATATCTGTTTGAAGGCGAACCGTTACGTGTATCCTTAATGGCATTGTTTCAATATGCAACAATGCTATCTACTGATAATATCGGGCTGGCCCAAGGGCAATTTAGATGGATTTCAAGTATCGCTGCAACTGCAAATGCAACGCTCGATTTGGCAACGCAAGCAAGTGCTTCTGCTATGAATTTAGAAGCTACGAAAGCAGCTGGCGCAAATGCGCTTCTTGTTCCAATTTTAGATCTTGATATTTATTCCGAAGATGCCAAAGCATTTATGCAACTATTACAACAACGTGAAGTGTATTGGCAATCCTACCAGCAACTTACGCACATGGATCAACAATGGGCAGATAGCGCAAAAACAGAACTAGCACTTGCCGATAATGAATTAGATCTTGATAAAAGGCTAGAAGAACAAGCAAACAATACCTACAATCAAGTGCTTAAAGCACGAAATATAGCTTCCAAACAACTATCTTCTGTTTTAGCGGAAGCTGTTGTAAAACGTTTTGATTTTCAGGCAGGAATTAAAATATGGGAACGAAAAAAAACAATTGATGAAGTATTCAATTTGGTAACAGGAGTTGCCGAAATTTTAATGGAAATACCCGCAATAGTTGCTGCAGGACCACAAATGGCGGCAATGCCAATGATGGAAACTGCGCATGCAGGACTTAAAATAGGTAAGGATGGAGTTGATTCAGCGCGACAAATATTCAAATCAAAACAAAAAGACAAACCCGTCGAAATAGAAATGGTTGATCTAAGTGTCGGTGCTGTAAAAGCAGAAGCGCCGCCTGAAAAAACTGAAGCAGAAAAGAAGAAAGAAAAATTAGCAAAAGACAAAGCCGCAGAAAGTCAAAAGAAACTAATAGGTTCATTGTCAAAAGCTGGAAGCGGTGCTAAAAAAGTTTTTGATGCAGCAATGAATATTTCCAAAATTTCAGCAACTGCAGATGCTATGCAAGCATCAAGTGCTGATATTCTTTCAACTTCACAAGGAACTGTAGATGCTTCTTTTGCAAATTTTAGCGTTCAAGGATTAGATGTGGTTACTGGAGGCGCACAAGATTGGGATAATTTAGCGCTGGAACTTGATGATAGTTTTGAAAATATCGCTGAATTAAAAGGTATACAAGGAGGAACTGATTACCAACTGACACTTAGGAAATTAATCGTAGTTGGTAAAACGCTAAGTATGGCAAAACTAAGTATGGCAAAGGCAGCTTCAGATTTAGCGACTGCTAGAATGATTAGAATTTCGAAAGTTAAATCTGTTAGGATTCTTACTAGTAGATTGAAAAACTTATCAGCAAAAGTGAAACTCGATGATTCTATAACGCAGCTCATATTTAATAGAGTTTTAGATGCCAAACGCGCAGTATACATGGCAATGGAAACATATCGCCGTGCGTATGAGTATTTTACATTGGCTCAAGAAAATGCATTGCCACAATTACCGAAGATCACAAGTTCATATTCTGAATTTTCGAGGGCTGTGGCTCAGATTTCTTCAAAAAAACTACAAACTTCAGAACTCGCCAAAAGCGGAGCTATTCCACAAACAATAAATGAAATAGAATTCAATTTTACCAATGAAAAAATAGTAGAAGACCTTCGTAAGCATGGAATTACAACATTTCACATTGGCACGAATGATACATCTTTTAATGGCTTTGGAAGAGTGCGATTTAGTTGTGTTAGAATTTTTATTGATGGACTTGAGGAAAATCTTAATACAAAAATAAAAGTAGATATTGCAACATCTGGAGAATATGCAGACAAATCTCCACAGTCGTCACTTAAAACGAAACGATTTGTTGGAATGCAAACATTGAAAAGTTTTATTTACAATAGCGCAGATGAATCAGTAATTATCGACGGTGATGTAGCGGCTCGTTATGAAAATGATTTCTTCAAACCTACACCATTTACAATTTGGACGATTCAAATAGGTAGACAAGATGGCGAACAACTTAATTTGTCGGAAATATCAGGTGTAAGATTGGTACTTAAAGGAGAAGCAACTCCGCAAATTTCATATGCTAAAAAGAAACCTGATAATTTAAAATTTTAAAAGAATCTGCTCATATGTTATTCAGTGTATTTGTACAAAAAAATAACTCTCAATAGTTCTTTCTGAACATATTGAGAGTTATTAAATTAACGTCAGTTCGACATAAGTTTACTCAAATAAAATTTTGATCATATTTTAAAATAAGTGCTAAACATTTGATTTTCATTTTTTGATTTTCGTTTTCTTTGCTCGCACAAAGAAAAGAAACAAAAGAAAGTGCGCTTTTCCAGAGGTATTTTTAGTTTTTCTTTTAGAGAAAAACTAAAACCGCATGAATTTTTCTAAATTTTCTCCAAGGATTCGAAAATTCTTAACGAAAAACCCCTGCTATACTGCGGAAAAGACAAAAAACACTCTGAATTTTTATATCGAACTCAGATTAAATTACAGAGTTAGCAATTGAATTGCTATGTGTTGAATTCGTCTTATTTATTACGCATTGGCATCTTCTGTTGATGTATCTGTCGTTTTTGCAACTAAACCTATGGCTGTATTTATTACCGAATCAAGAATACTATTTTTTAAATGACCTAGTTTTATTTTAGAAACGCCCGCAGCATATAGTCCTTTGAGGATTACTAAATCTTTTTGACTTTCTACCAACCATTTATATTCTTCTGGCGAAATATGTCCTGCTGCTAATAAAAGTGTCCAACGTTCTAGTTTTACTTTTGAAGCATTTAAAAAATCTTGTACATCTTTTTTAGATTCAGATTTTAAATCTTCAAATTTTCCACCTACTAAACCCAGTAAGTTACTTTTTATTTCTTTGAGTATATCTTTAACTTCCATGTGTGTTTGCTTTTATAGTTATTGTAAACCAAGTATTGCTTTTAGCTTGTTTTCTGCCGCTGGATCTTTTTTTCCTTCGTATTGTAGAATTAAATCGAGTGCTTCTACTACTTGCCCTTTTGCTTCTGTGGCAAAAAATGTACTCATTGCACCTTTTTCTTTCCAAAGCTTTAAAAATCCGCCAATGAATTTCTTGTTTGGATCTGCAATCATTTTCCACATTGCATAACTGATTTGATTGTCTGGCTTATTTTTTTCATATTCCACCATTTTTTCTAATTCAGTTTCCAAGTTTACAATGGCTGCCGTTAGCGAGTCGTATTGCTGATCGGCTTTGTCCATCAATCGTGTGGCATCAACTTTAATTTCTGTTCCTTTTTGATATGAATATTGATCAAAAACGGAGGATCGTAGTGAAACGCAAGACGTCACTAATAAAAGTGCTAATGCACTTAGGTACACTAAATAAAAACGTGTTTTCATGTTGGTATAGGTTATGATTTAAAATAATTCTTGTTGTACTCTTTTGATAGCATCTACGTGATATTTAATGATTTTTGCTCGTCCGTCACGCGTCATTAATAACGATTTGCATTCTTCTTCATTATCCATAAAGAAGTTTTCCGTTAGTATTGCTGGCATTCTTGTGCGTTTGAGGACGTAGAAATTTTCTTCTTTGTCTAAATCGCCATCGGAGAAATCTGTTCGCAATCTACGATTCGGGAATTCTCTTTTGAATTCTTCCCCAAAAACCGTTGCAATTTTATCGCTTTTAGTATTTCCTGGCGACGTAAACACTTCACTTCCATGTCCGCCACCTGCATTTGAGTGTACACTAAGATAGAAACAATTTCTTGAACCAAATTTATTGGCTCTGCTCATACGTGTTTCTAAAGTTACATCTCTATATTCGGCGGCTATATTTACATATGGAATTCGAAGTGTTGTTAAATCTTCAATAATTCCGTTTACAATTGCTCTATTAAATTCGCCTTCAAATAGTTGCGAACCATCATTCCATATTGGTGAACGTTTTCCTGGTGTTTGGTAAGTTCCATTGATTAAACCTCCGTGACCGTTGTCTAGTAATACTATCATACTGTGTTTATTTAAACAAAAAATCCCTCAACATATACATTCAATTCATAGGTAAACTACTGATTGACTGCATGTAAAAGGGGAAGTATTAAAGATATGGATTATTTACTTAGTTAAAAAAGGGTCTTTTCCCCTTTTTCCGTAGTTGCGACATAAAAGGTTATAAATACGTAGTAAGATGTAGAGAATTGTAAGAAGTATGGTGAATTTGATTCAGTATTCAGTATTCAGTCTCAGTTGTCAGTTCTCAATACTCAATACTAATTTTTTATAATTAACGCTTTTCAAACTTCCGTTGGATGTTGTAAATGATTGGCTCTAAACCATTTATTTTAATATCAAGCATTTGCGCTAATTGTTGTCCAATTTTTCCTTTTGGAAATCCTTTTTGACGATACCAAATTAGATAGAATTCTGGCAGATTGACCAAATATTTACCTTTATACTTACCAAAAGGCATTTTAGCGTGCGCCAATTCAATGAGTAGTTTTTGTTGCGCTTCTTTGCTTGGGAAATCAGTCATGCTAGTTGGTTTATTTTCTATATCTACTATGTTCTTGAAGTTCTTTTGCAATAAGTTTTTGCCACTTTACTTGTCCTTCATAATTTATAGAATGCTCTGAACCTTTGTCATAATCATTTTGCATTTTATTTAATTCGGCACTAACTTCATCGTAAATTTTAGAAATGACTTGCTGAATATTCTTTGTAGTTTTTACATTTTTGATGCGCTTTCGAAGTTTACGCGCATGCAATTCAGTAATATCAAAATGTAATTGTTCGTGCTTTAATATAGTATCGTTGACACGTTCTTTTAAATACCATGATCGATCTGGATAAAATTGTGCCTCTACATCGGTTGTATATTCTATTTTATCACTGTCGGAAAAGGTTTTTGAACTAAATCCATAGGTAATTCCAGAAGCTGTAATTGCAACAGCTCCAGTATTCGGTTTTGGTTCACCTTCAAAATTTCCCCAATGTAGTTTTTGATTTTGTGTCCACGCAATAGATTCTTCGTCTTGAACGAATAAAAAAACACAAAGTACGACTAAGAGTTTATACATTTATTTCCAATGAAATTCAACAATTTTCTCAATATCTGGATGCAAACTGTAATGCACAGGACAGGTATTTGCTGTGTTTTCTAATATTTTTCTTGTCTTAGTATCCGCTTCAAAAGGCAAATTAAGCTTGACTTCTATTTTAGAGATTCTTCTCGGATTTGACGCCATTGTTTTGGTCACTTCCGCAGTTGTGCCTTCCATGTGTACACCTAATTGTTCCGCCTTAATTCCCATCACAGTTAACATGCAACTTGCAAGTCCTGTTGCTACAGTATCTGTTGGAGAAAACGCTTCTCCTTTGCCATTATTGTCTGTTGGCGCATCTGTAATGAATTCATTTCCAGATTTTATATGTTGAGAAACCGTTCTAAGATTTCCTTTGTAAGTTACTTTTGAAGTCATGAATGTTACTATTTTTTAAATTAATTGGCTTTTTTAATTTCTAATCCATCGTACATTACAATGTAAACACCTTTATTAAAAAATCCGCCAAATAATTTTTTATCGTATTCAAATCTGTTTTCTACATAATTAGTAATCGCACCAGATCGTACACTTTTTGCCAAATCTTTGTCATATGCCAAACGCAATAAAACATCAAAAGTAATGTCAAATCCACGCGTAGCAATTGTACTTGGCGAAATGTTATAAGTACGTTCGTAGTTTTTTACAAATATATTGTCTAAAGATGACGGCTTATCTATAGATGGATAGTGAAAACTCAAATTGGCTAAATGACTGTTATAAACATTGCTATGATTGTCATAACTATCACTTTTATTTGTTGTCAATAATACAATTTTTCGTTTTTCGCTTGTTGTGTATGAATTCAATACAGAAGTGACATTTGCTATGAGTGACAAATCATCTGTTTCCAAAATTACCCAGTTTTCTTCGTCTTTTTTTAGTAATGGTAAAATTTTTGTTGGTTGTATGTAATTTCCCTTTTCAGGATTGAATACACTGGCATTTGGTAAAGCTGATTGCAATCGCGCTTTGATAGCTGCATGACTATTACTCGCTATGATAATTACATTCTTATTTTGCCCTTTTTCTGTAATAAACGCAAGCATAGTTTCCTCCAATATTTTTTTTGTTGGAACCGATTGGTACACATTTCTATGTTTTACTTCTATACTTGAAAGTGGAGAAATAACAGGAATTCCATCTGATTTTAGTTCTGCAGCTACAATTTCTACGTTTGAATCTAAAATTGGACCAATAACCGCGTTTACATTTGAAAAGTCATTGCTTTGCACCAACCTTCTAGTCGCAACTTTATTTCCTTGATTGTCAAGTATTTTCACATTTACAGAAAACCCTAATTGTTTCATAGAATCCAATGCCATTAATGAACCTGTGTAAAATTCGGTAGCGTAGTTTAGTAAACGATCATTTTTTAATTTGTCCTTAGTTTGACTCACAGAATCCATGTTCATTTCGTTCAACTTAAACGGTAACATAATGACAATATTTGATACATTTTCTGTGCTTGCATTTTCCAAAAAGTTGAATCTATCAACAATGACAGCGCCAATAACTTCTAAATTTTCTGTCTCCGCAATTGGCAACTTTAATACCATTCCAGCTTTTAAACCATCTTTCAACGCAGGATTTAACAAAATAAGTTCTTCTTCCGAAACACCAAACTTTCTTGTTAACGTATAGAGTGTTTGTTTTGGCTTTACATCGTAAAACACATATTTTTCAGTACTAGCAACTTGTGGTTTGTCTGTACGAATCGGCAATTTTATTTCTTGTCCAATTTTTAATCCGTCTTTGATTTCTGGATTGAGATCTTCCAATTCTTCAATCGTAAGACCGTAACTATGCGCAATTCCCCATTTTGTTTCTTTTGCTTTTACCGTATAGATTTCAAAAGAAGCTTCTTCATTTTTAGTTTCTTCTTCATCTGTACCAGAAACAACTTCAACAACTTCATCTTTCTTTGTATTAAAAACAGGAATTGCAATACGATCGCCTCTTTTCAAACCATTTTTAGCTACTTTTTCATTGAATTTTTTGATATCATCAATCGCAATACCATATTTTTTTGAAATGCTGTATAACGTTTCTTTTCGTCTTACTTTATGATTGATAAATGTAACCTCAACATCTTTGGAAACCTTTATAGATTTCGAAGGAATAACCAACACATTGTTTTTACGAACGCCGCGTCTTGTTTCAGGATTAAGTTTTATAATATCATCAACGCTCACATTATATTTATCGGCAATACTTTCTACGGTTTCTCCTCTAGCTACCGTATGACTTTTGTATTGCTGTGCTGTTGCAGAACAACCTGTCAATACTATTGCTAAAAAAAATCCTAAAAACTTTTTCATTCTCTACGCTGTTTTATTAATTATTCCCATTCAATGGTTGCTGGCGGTTTTGAGCTAATGTCATACACTACTCTATTAACGCCTTTTACTTTATTTATTATATCGTTAGATACTTTTTGTAAAAACTTATAAGGTAAATCTACCCAATCTGCCGTCATTCCGTCTGTACTTTCTACAGCGCGCAATGCGACTACTTTTTCATATGTTCGCTCGTCTCCCATAACTCCAACAGAGTTTACAGGTAATAATATTGCGCCAGCTTGCCATACTTTATCATACAAATTCCAAGTGCGTAATCCGTCAATAAAAACAGCGTCAACTTCTTGTAATATACGAACTTTTTCAGCAGTAATATCGCCCAAAATCCTGATGGCCAATCCTGGTCCTGGAAACGGATGACGGCCTAATAATTGTTTGTCCATTTCCATAGAAGCACCAACTCTCCGAACTTCATCTTTAAACAATGCTTTTAGTGGTTCTACGATTTTCAATTTCATAAAATCGGGCAAACCGCCAACATTGTGATGACTTTTTATAGTAGCACTTGGTCCACCTGTTGCACTTACACTTTCTATCACATCAGGATAAATAGTTCCTTGTGCCAACCAAGTTACATTTTGTATTTGGTGTGCTTCATCATCAAACACTTCAATAAATACACGACCAATGGCTTTTCGTTTTTCTTCTGGATCACTCAATCCTGCTAGCGCATCCAAAAAGCGTGCCGAAGCATCAACTCCTTTTACATTGAGTCCCATGCCTTCATATTGTTCTAAAACACTTGTATATTCGTTTTTACGTAACAATCCGTTGTTTACGAAAATGCAATATAAATTTTCTCCAATGGCTTTGTGTAATAACATTGCCGCAACACTTGAGTCAACTCCGCCAGATAATCCAAGTACAACTTTATCGTTTCCTAGTTGTGCTTTTAAAGCTTCTACAGTTTCTCCTACAAATGCGTTTGGTGTCCAATCAGGATTTACATTTGCAATAGTTACTAGAAAATTTTCTAGTAATTGTTTTCCATCTTTGGAATGATATACTTCTGGATGAAACTGAATCGCATATGTAGTTTCTCCTTCTATTTTATAAGCCGCATTTTTTACATCGTGCGTACTTGCTAACAGTTTTCCGTTGGTTGGCAAACTTTTAATGGTATCACTATGACTCATCCAAACTTGACTTCCTACTGAAATTCCAGCTAAGAAAGGTTCATTGTCTTGAACGAAATTCAAATTGGCGCGTCCATATTCTCGTGTGTTTGATTCGGCAACTTCTCCGCCAGAAAAATGTGCCAAATATTGCGCACCGTAACAAACGGCTAATAGTGGCTTTTTACCACGAATGCCTTTTAAATCTGGATGAAACGCTTCCGCAGAACGTACAGACATTGGACTTCCCGAAAGAATCACCGCCTTATATTCGTCTACGTTTGCTGGAATTTTGTTGAATGGAAAAATTTCGGAATAGATGTTCAGTTCTCGAACTCTACGCGCAATTAGTTGTGTGTATTGCGATCCGAAGTCTAATATTAATACCTTGTCGTGTTGCATATGCAAAAGTAGTATTTAGATTTTGTTTTTTCGAGTTCAGTTTTGAGATTTTTCATAAAAGTTTCCACAACAAATTGTTAATACCTTTTAGCTGTTTTTTTAATAAGAAACAGTGTTTATCCTCTACTAAATCAAGGAGTTACACTCTTTTCGATTTTATTTTATCAATATAACTTTGTTCAAAAGATCAGAAATCATGGGAAGAGTTTGTAGAGAAGTCCAAGAATGGATTGAAGAAGAAGTAGAACAACGCATGGAAGAATGGGAAGAACGACAAGAAGAAAGATGTCGTGAAGAACCTTGTAATTGGTGGACACTTTGCTTGAATAAATTATTCTGTTGGATGGCGCTCGTACTTGTAAAAGTAATCCGAGTAGTTGTCGTCATTATTGGTAAATGGATTACACGAGTTATTTGCGAAGTTGTATCTTTTATTTTAGATGTCTTGGCTTTTGTGTTCACACTTATTATGAGCATTCCAATTATTGGTGGAATTATTAGAACTATTTTAAATTGGGTTACCGAAATTATATGGCGAATTGTTGGATTGGTTGACTTTGTATTGAGTCTTGCAGGATTTCAACCGCGTAAAAAAATGTATTTCGGACTCATTATTCCAACACACGATGGCGAAGCTATTGCAAGTGAAGCCGATTTGCAACCACAAATTGATGCCGCTATTGAACATATGGATCGTTTGTGTAATATTAATTTGATTTACACTGGCGCGTGTGATTCTGGTGTAAATGCACCAAGTAATCCTTTAAACTATGCGTGTAATGCAGAAGGTTTTTTCCGTGATTGGTTGCTACAAGGTTCATTTTTTGAGTTTGCTACTTCTTTATGCAAGTTTGAAGATGGCTGGAGACGCGTTACTGGCTACGGAGCCGAAATTATTGCTTTTGTAGTAGATGATGTAACTCCTGAACCTAGTGATGGATGTAGTATGGGACCAACTACAAACTATATTTTAACCGAATCACAAACTTCTGATAATATGATTGTTCATGAAATGGGACATGCCTGTTTTTTACTTCACGAAGGTGACGATCCTACAAATATGATGGCGCCAACAGTATTATCAACGCCGCAAACATTGACCAATTGGCAGGTTTCCGTAATTCGTTCTAGTAGACATTGCGTGTATCTATAATTTTAAATTCTTGAAAAATGAAAAAAGAAATTTCTATCAATTCTATGGAACAGCTTTATGAATTGAAATCTATACTAAAACCTTTCAAAAAAATTGAATTGAAACTTCCGTATTTGAATGATTTACAAAATCAAACTTGGGAAAAGCTGGTTAAGAAAGAATATTTTAGTTGTGGTTGTACAACTGGAAGCTATTTTGTCGGTATTGGAATTTTACTCACAATTATATATTTGGTATATATGTCCACATTTGAAATTCCAATTTCTGTGAAAATGATTATTGCTTTAGTTGTTGGAATGGCAATTTTAGGAAAATTATTTGGATTACTTTTTGCACATATTCGATTGTTACGAATAGTACAATCGTTGCTTTATTTACGATTGAATCAAGTATATGAAAGTGCTTAACTCAAGTTTACAACTCCAACACCAAAAATTCACCCGATAACGGTTGTAAATGTTTGATTAATGTTGGAATTAGATTTTCTCCATATTCTAAATATAATTCAGAGAAGTTTTGCTTGCGTTCTTGCAATGAGTTTTTTGGAAATAACCCTTCTTGCAATTCCGTACTTCTGGAAACTTTATCTTTCAGTCCTTTTTTCTGTGCTGTTAACAAACGTTTTTCCAAATGTGCTAAACCCTTGAGTTGTTTGGTTTCTTGTGCGGCAACTGCGCCAATAAATGATTTATCAGTTTGTTCGGCAAGTATATATAAGTCTTTAAATTGCTGTTGTAAATGTTCTTTTTGAGACGTAAAATCGATTTTAATCTCACTTAATTCTTTTACTTTTTTTGTGATGAATGCTTCTCGTTTTAGAAATAAATCAGCATTTGAAATGTTGAGTTTTTCCATCTTTTTCGATTGCTTCTCCGTTTTTACAACCGCAGAATTTCGCAATAGCAACATCGGAAACGTCACATGTACCGCTTCAAAGTATGATTTTAGTTCTAACCAATACGCCAATTCTCCGCCGCCGCCAATGTAACAAAGGTTTGGCAGAATGATTTCTTGATATAACGGACGCAATAATGCATTTGGTGAGAAACGGGCTGGATATTCGTGCACTTCCTGTTTTAGTTGCGCTGAGTTCCATCTCACGGAAGTGTTATTCACGGTAAAAACACCATTTTTTTCAATGATCCGCTCGCGAATTCCTTCTGTAATATAGAATAGGTTTATTTCTCTTGGATTGACTTGAATTTTATAGGAATCGTTAACTTCCGTTAGTTTTTCAGCAGTTTCTAATACTTTTTTATGTGTCGTTTGCTTGAATAATTCATCTTCTACAAACGGAATGAAGAGTTGTTTTAATGCTTTGTCGTTTCCGTCTACAATAACCAAACCGTATTGTTTGAATAATTCGTTGGCAATATAGCGCGTTGCATCTGCGAGATTATTGTGTTTTAGATAACCATCTTCAAATAATGATTGCAAGTATTTTGCGTTATCGCTCGTTCCTAACTTTTTAGAAAACTCTTCAAAAACTTCATCCAATCCTTTTGTGGATAATTCGCCAACTGCACCACTTGCCTCGCGATTCCAGCGGACTTTTTTCCCTTTGTAATTAAAGTAACTGATTTCATCAAAATCGTGATCTTCTGAAGCCATCCAATAGATTGGTACAAAATCGTATTGAGGATATTGCCTTTTTAATTCACTTGAGAGATTTATTGTAGAAATAATTTTATATAAGAAATATAAAGGTCCCGTAAATAAGTTTAATTGATGACCAGTTGTAATTGTGAATGTGTTTTCCTTAGTGAGTTTTGCAATGTTTCCTAAGGTAAATACACTGTTGTCAAAATCATGATATTGTTTCAATAATGCTTTGACCAAAACTTCACGTTGTGACTTATCTGTTAAGTTAGATTCCTGCTTTTCTTTGATTTGCGCTTCAAAGTTTTCAAGTGTTGGGAAACGATTGTAAAATGGTTTTAGCGTCGATTTTTCGGCTAAATAATCACACATTATTGGAGAAAAATATCCAGTTTCGCTATAGGGAATACATTCAATTGGCATAGTTGTCGTCAGGATTTTAAAGTTGTAAAGATATCGTTATTTAGAATGTGATTTTCTGAAAGTTTCGTTAATACTAATTTCATTTTTTTTCTGTGTGTTCTTTTCTTTGCTTGCCCAAAGAAAATGAACCAAAAGAAAAGGCACTTTTATGAGGTGTTTTTTGTTTTTATTCTTTCGATAAAACAAAAACCGCAACTCAAATCCTAAATTTCTTCCAAGGCTTCAGAAATTTTTAACGGATTTAATTTGCTATACTGCATAAAAGACAACGGATAACCTGACAACTATTTATCTTTAATCAAATAGTTCTTGACATATAACTCATTTACTAATCATCTAAATTTATTTATTTTCAAGAATTATTTAGTTAGCTTTGAAACTTATCTAACTTAGCATTTACAATGAGACGACATATTTTCACATTACTTTCATTTTTTATTTTTTCTATTTCAGCTTTTTCGCAAACGATTCAATCGCCTTCTGAGTTTTTAGGCTACGAATTGGGAACGCGATTTACAAATCATTATCAAGTGGTTGATTATTTTCAATATCTAGCGAAAGCTTCCAATATGATTCAATTGCAAGAATATGGAAAGACAAACGAACAACGCTTGTTACAAGTTGCCTATGTTTCAACTGCTGAAAATTTAGGAAATCTGGAAACTATCCGAAAGAATCATCTAGCGAATGCTGGCATCGGAACAACTACAAATACAACAAATAAAGCCGTTGTTTGGCTTAGTTATAATGTACACGGAAACGAATCGTCAAGTACGGAAGCTTCGATGCAAACTACGTATGAATTGATTACGCAAAAGAAAGCTTGGTTGCAAAATACAGTCGTAATTGTAGATCCGTGTATCAATCCTGATGGACGAGATAGATATGTAAATTGGTATAATCAAGTGGCGAGTTTTCCATATAATTCGAGTCAGAAAGCAAAAGAACACGACGAACCTTGGCCTGGCGGAAGACCAAATCATTATTTGTTTGATTTGAATAGAGATTGGGCTTGGGCAACGCAAGTTGAAACGCGTCAACGCTTAAAAGTGTATAATAAATGGTTGCCACATATTCATGTCGATTTTCATGAACAAGGAATTAATGAACCGTATTATTTTGCGCCTGCCGCAGAACCTTTTCATGAAGTAATTACCGATTGGCAACGCGATTTCCAAACGCAAATCGGAAAAAATCATGCGGGATATTTTGACAAAGAAGGTTGGTTGTATTTTACAAAAGAACGATTTGATTTGCTGTATCCGAGTTATGGAGATACGTATCCGACGTTTAACGGCGCAATCGGAATGACGTACGAGCAAGCTGGACATGGAAGAGCAGGTTTAGGAATTATTAATGATGAAGGCGATTTATTAAGTTTGAAAGATAGAATTGCACATCATCATACTACTGGATTGTCAACTGTTGAGATTTCTTCAAAGAACGCTGATAAACTGAATTTAGAATTCAAAAAGTTTTTCAGCAAGAACGATTTCACGTATAAAAGTTATGTTTTAGAAGGAAATCAAAATCGAATCAACAAATTAGCAGAATTGCTAGACAGACACGAAATTAAGTATGGTTTTACGTCAAATTCATCTGTAAAAGGATTTGACTATGAAAGTAGTTCGCAGAAATCAACTACTGTTCCTTTCGGACTTGTTGTAAGCACAAATCAGCCAAAAGCAAACATGGTCAAAGTATTATTTGAACCAAATGCAACGTTGAGCGATTCATTGACGTATGATATTACCGCTTGGAGTATTCCGTATGCGTATGGTTTGAAAACGGTTGCTTCTAAAACCTTAGTTGCTTCTGATCCGATAAATAAGGTTTTTGCTGTGAATGCTGAAAAAGATGCGACTGCGTATGTTGCCCGATGGAATACTGTAAATGATGCTGCATTTTTGAGTGACCTTTTACAGAAAGGATTTCGTGTGCGATTTTCAGAAAAACCATTTACTTCTGGCGGAAATACGTTTGATAGCGGTTCGTTAATTATTACGCGAAGCGATAATAAAAATATTGAAGACCTTCATAAGAAAGTAACAGATATAGCAAATACAAGTGAAATAACACTTTCAAGTCTTAAATCTGGATTTTCAGATACTGGCGTTGATTTAGGTTCGCCCGATGTGAAGGAAATTAAGATGCCTAAAGTTGCTGTCATGTCTGGAAAAGCGACACGATCATTAGGTTTTGGAGAACTTTGGTATTTCTTTGAGCAAGAGTTGAAGTTTCCTGTAACGAATATTAATTCTAGCGATTTTTCAGCAAATACCTTAAATTCATTTAATGTTTTGGTATTGCCTGATGGAAATTATGAATCTCTTTTTGATGAAGAAAAGTTAAAATTGTTGAAGAATTGGGTTTCGCGTGGTGGAAAAGTAATCGCCATTGGAAGTTCTCTGAAAATATTTGAAGGAAAAGATGATTTCGGTTTGTCTAAAAAAGAAAAAGACGAGGAAGACGCTAAAAAAACTATTGTTTCGTATGCAAAAAGTGAACGCGAAAAGATTTCAAACCTTATTACTGGTGCAATTTTCAAAACGAAAGTAGACAACACGCATCCATTAGCTTTTGGGTATGGAGAATCGTATTTTACGTTGAAATTAGGAAGCACCGCGTATAATTATTTAGAAAAAGGATACACAGTTTCCTATTTAGAAGATACGAAAGCAGTTTCTGGTTTCGCAGGATATAAAGCAGCTAAAAATATTGAGAACACCTTAGTTTTCGGAGAACACAGAATCGGTCGTGGAAGCATGATTTATATGGTAGATAATCCGATGTTTAGAGCTTTTTGGGAAAATGGAAAGTTGTTTTTTGCGAATGCTGTTTTTTTGGTAAACAATACTAGTTACGAACTTTAACTCGCGTTGCTCGCAGATTGTTAGAACGCTGCGCTGTTAGATGTTAGACCGCTTCGCTATTAGATTTTCGGTATCGCTTTGCTCTTGGTATTTTGGTATGTGAATTATTTACACGTTTGATAAACTTATAAACCTATCAACTTTTAAACTGAAATTTGATTTGATTTGCTTTTGGGTCTTTAGTCTTTAGTCTTTAGTCTTTAAAAAGTATCATTTACAATTTAGAACCCAACATTTAGTGTTTAACGTTACTTCATCGAAAACTCCTCGGAATGACGTTTGAAACACTTTTACATTTAAAATTTAACATTTATCATTTCTAAACCGGTTCCGCATACAAATCAAAATCAGCAGCTTCTGTGATTTTTACAGTTACAAATTCGCCTTGCTTTACGTAGAATTTTGATGCGTCAATTAAAACTTCGTTGTCAACATCTGGAGAGTCAAATTCGGTACGACCGACAAAATGAGTTCCTTCTTTTCTGTCAATAATACATTTGAAAGTTTGCCCAATTTTTGCCTGATTCAATTCCCAAGAAATTTGTGACTGAATTTCCATAATTTGGTTTGCACGATCTTGTTTCACATCTTCTGGCACATCATCTTCTAATTTATACGCATGTGTATTTTCTTCATGAGAATACGTAAAACAGCCTAAACGCTCAAAGCGCATTTCACGAACCCATTCTTTTAAGGTTTCAAAATGTGCTTCCGTTTCGCCTGGATAACCGACAATTAATGTCGTTCTGATGGTCATTTCAGGAACTGCCGCTCTAAATTCTTTTAATAATTTTGTAGTTTTTGCTTGAGTCGTTCCGCGTCGCATAGATTTTAAGATATCATCTACAATGTGTTGTAACGGAATGTCTAAATAGTTGCAAATTTTCGGTTCTTGATTCATCACATCTAAAACGTCCATCGGAAATCCTGCTGGAAACGCGTAATGTAACCGAATCCACTCAATTCCTTCTACTTTTACTAATGCTTGAAGCAACTCAGCTAAGTTTCGTTTTTTGTATAAATCTAAACCGTAATAGGTTAAATCTTGTGCAATTAAAATTAATTCTTTAACTCCTTTTGCGGCTAATTTTTCTGTTTCTGTAACTAATTCTTCAATTGGTTTCGATCTGTGTTTTCCACGCATTAACGGAATTGCACAGAATGAACACGGACGATCACAACCTTCTGCAATTTTAAGATATGCGTAGTTTTTTGGTGTTGTAGTAATTCGTTCACCAATCAATTCATGTTTATAATCTGCGCCTAACGCTTTTAACAAACGTGGCAAATCTGACGTTCCAAAATATTGATCTACATCAGGGATTTCCACTTCTAAATCTGGCTTGTAACGTTCGCTCAAACAACCGGTAACAAAGACTTTATCAACAATACCTTCTTGTTTTTTCTGAACAAAATCTAAAATTGTATTAACACTTTCTTCTTTTGCATTATCAATGAATCCGCATGTATTAATAACAACAATATTTCCTTCTTCTTCATGTACAACATCTTTTCCGTTGCCTTTCAATTGTCCCATTAAAACCTCAGAATCGTATACATTCTTAGAGCATCCAAGTGTCACAACATTGATCTTATTTTTCTTTAACGTCTTCGTTCTCATATCAAAAAATTCAGTTGGCAAAGATACGATGTAATTTAAACCTTTGGTATATTTGAGCGTCTTAATATGAAAATCTGACCAATGAACCGCTTTTTCTCTATTTTTCTAGTAACTTTTATTATATTATTTGTGAATTGTTCTTCTGAAGCTGTTGATCCGCTTCCGCTAGAAGAAACTCCGATAGCAACTTCCATCTATTTTCCACCATTAAATTCAGACACTTGGGAAACAACTTCTGCTTCAGATTTGAATTGGAATGAAAGTGAATTGCAACCACTTTTAGATTATCTTGAAGAAAAAAACACGAAAAGCTTCATCATTTTACACAAAGGAAAAATAGTTGTAGAAAGTTACCTAAATGGACATACTGAAACTTCGCCTTGGTATTGGGCAAGCGCAGGAAAAACGTTGACAACTGCGGTTTCAGGAATTGCACAAGACGAAAATCTCATCAACCTCAACAACAAAGTTTCCGACTATATTGGAACTGGCTGGACAAGCGCAACGTTGGAAAAAGAAAACTTAATCACCTGTAAAAACTTATTGTCTATGACTTCAGGTTTGGATGATACTTCAGGCGACGGAATCGCGCCAAGCGATTTACAATACGTTGCAGATGCTGGAACACGTTGGGCGTATCACGGCGTATTTTTGAAAATGCAAGATGTTATTGCTTCCGCGAGTAACCAAACGTGGGACGATTATTTTAATGCAAAATTGAAAACTAAAATTGGCATGACTGGCGCGTGGATTCAAACAGGAAACCTAAATGTGTATTGGAGTACAACCAGAAGCATGGCACGTTTTGGTTTGTTAATTTCGGCAAACGGAACTTGGGAAGATACACAAATTGTCTCTGAATCTTTTTTGAATGAAGCAACCACGACTTCTCAAACTATAAATGAAGCGTATGGTTATTTATGGTGGCTTAACGGGAAATCTACGTATCATTTGCCACAAACACAATTTGAATTTTCTGGCGAATTGATTCCGAATGCGCCACAAGATATGTATTGTGGTTTAGGAAAAAACGATCAGAAAATTTATGTTGTTCCAAGTAGAGATTTGGTTATTATTAGAATGGGCGAATCTGCTGAAGATTCAAATTTTGCGCTTTCTAATTTTGATAATGAACTTTGGGGAAAACTAAATCTTCTAATAAATTAGAATTTCTAATTCTGTATTTTTTTATTTACTCTAGAAATCGAAAACATCAAAAATCCTTTGAATTGTTTTTATTTTGAGTAAGATTCTTATAGCTTTAACAATCGTTTATTTTAACAAGAGAAATAATAGGATTCTTGTTATGAACTTTAGACGCAAGTAAAAAATAATATAAGATGACAAAAAAAATTACAATTACTTTTAGTATTATTCTTTATGCTGTTGTTGTTCCATTTTTAGAACTTAATGAAACTCATGTTTGGAATCTTGATTGGACGCCACATGCACGAATTCATGAAGTTTGGCAACTTTTTACCAATTCTAGTATTGGTATTTTATGTCTGTGGCTTGTTTGGTTTAAAAAAGAAACAACGATTAGTGCTTTACTAAGTCTGTTTGTAACTGGCGGATTTTTAGCTGCATATTTACTTAAAAGCAGTTATGGTGGTTCAATGCAACATTCAGACGGAACTGAAAAAATGCTATTCGGTATTAATATGGGAGTTTTAGGATTTGGAATTGCTTTTGTATTAATTATTATCGCTTTAGTATTCAGTAAAATCAAAAGATAATTTCGACTTCACTCAAGGTACTATTTTACTATTTCCGCGTTAGGGATAGAAGCAATTGTTTGAGCTCTTTTACGGAGTGAGATTCCTGCCTTCGCAGGAATGACAGTACGTAAAAAGCGAGTGCGGATAGCCCGGCTGCAATGAAAAAAGCACATTTACCGAACATTGAGGAAACTCGAAATATGAAAGTAAGTGTGCTTTTTTTATTGTGGAAACGCCCAAATTATTTCAATTAATTATAGTTTTTCGGTGCTTTTCGCTTTTTAGAAGCTTGCTCATATACATATGCAAATTCTAGTAAATTTTTCTCTGTGAATGGTTTTCCGATAAATGTCAATCCTTTTGGTTCGCCTTTATTTGTATATCCCATAGGAACTGTCAACGCAGGATATTCTGCAACAGCGGCAAATGCTGCATGATAGTTATTGATTGATAAAACGCCGTCTAAGTTGTGCTCTTTCATTGGAATATCAAAGTATGATTTTCCATTGTCATACAACACTTTTTTTAGGTCTTTCAATTCTTTTTTGTTGGCTTTATCGTTCACAATTCCATAGAATAATTTTTGTCCATATGGCATTGTTTTCAGCGAATCTTTTTTGTTGAAATCGATAATATCCTGCACAGAAGTATATGAAAGTTCTTTGCTTGCATAGTTTTCAAAATACGCTGGCAAATCTTTTTGCATGTCTAAATTCAATAGATTGATGAATTTTGGCAGATTTATCTTTTCTTCTTCAATCTCAACAATAATTGCGCCTTGTTGTTTTAAGATATTTATAGCTTCTATATATAAGGTATCTTTTAACAAACGTGTGAACGCTCCAAAACGCTTTCCTTTGAGTGAAACATTTCCGCTTTTAATGTCTGTGAAGTAATAATGTTTCGTCCATTTTGGGTTTTTACTTTTAGGATCTGATGCATCGTAACCAAATAATGTAGCTAATAAAATAGCATTGTCAATAACGTTTTTTGTCATTGGACCAGGCGTATCTAGTGTGCTAGAAATTGGCACAATTCCTGAGCGACTTAGTAATCCAATCGTTGGTTTGAGTCCAACTACGGAGTTTTGACTTGCTGGCGAAAGTATAGAACCTGCAGTTTCCGTTCCAACGGCAGCAACGGCAAAGTTTGCAGCGACTGAAACGCCGCTTCCTGAGCTTGATCCGCCTGTATCAATGGTTTTTCTTCCGTAAGGATTTAAGGTTTGTCCGCCAATTGCGCTGTAACCACTTGGGCAATCGCCACAAAAGAAATATGCCCATTCGCTTAAATTTGCTTTTCCTAAGATTAGTGCGCCTTCTTGTTTTAAACGCTGTACGATAAAAGCGTCTTTTGTATAATTATCTTTTAATGCAACCGCGCCAGCCGTTGTTGGCATATTTTTGGTGTTGATATTATCTTTTAATAAAATTGGCATTCCAAAAATGAGTGGTTTTAATCTTTTATTGAAAAATTCTTGGTCTTTTTGTTTAGCTTCTGCTATAATGTTTGGATTTATTCGAATCACAGCATTTAAGGACAATTCATTATTTCTATCATATTTTTTGATTCTATACAGATAAAATTTTACCAATTTTTCATACGTAAATATGCCTTGAACTCTACTTTTGTGTAATTCTAAAATGTTTTTTTCAAGAATATATGGTTTCAATCTTTCGTATTCAGTTTCTGGGAAATCTACCATTTCTGTATCTAAAGAACTCCAAATTGTCTGATTTTCAATGTTTTCAGAATCTAACACCTTAAATTTTGTAAATTCTTTTACACTAATATCGGAGATATCACTTTCTGTTTTCACTTGTTCTTTCGTTCCACAAGCAATAAAAAGAAATCCGATGGCTAGATATATAATTTTCTTCATTTTAATTCGTTATTTATGATGGATAAATATACAATCTAAAAGTTTAACTATTTGTAAAGCTAGTTTTTTTAGCTTCTAACTGATAAACTCATCATTGTTTTTATATATTTGTCGTGAACGAAAAAAAAATTTTATGAAAAAAGTAGTTTTACTTCTACTCATAGGAATTGTATTCTCTTGTTCAGATGATATACAAATCCCAGAAATTATACAACCTTGCCAACCTGTTGCAGCTTCTTTTGCATCTGAGATTACTAACAATTCTGCCAAGCTGAATTGGTGTGGAAGCGTTAACCTAGCTGGCGAATGTTTGCCCGTTACAGGTGTAAGTTGGGTAGTTTCGTACGGTTCACCAGGATTTAATCCTGAAGCAGGAATAATGATTACAACGCCTTCTACAAGTACAAATCTTGGAGGATTAACTTCACAGACCTCCTTTGAATTCTATGTGAAATCTGATTGTAATTTAGCAAATAACGAATGGTTTGGACCTGTACAATTTCGTACGTCTTGTCCTGCACCAACAAATTTAGGTATAGAGAACTTAACAAAAACTTCCGCAACTTTTACTTGGACGCCAGGTGGAAGTGAAATTTCTTGGGAAATAAAATATGGTATTTCAGGATTTAACTTGGAAGAAGCTGAATTGTTTGCAACTGGAAATAGTACACAACATACGGTAATGAACTTACAGCCAAATAATGACTACGAGTTTTATGTGCGTGCCAATTGTAATTCAACTACTGATGGAAGTCAAACAGGAAGTTCGAGTGCTTTTTCTGGTCCATTCAGATTTGCAACATGTTTGCCTCCATTAAATTTAACAGCTACGCCAACTCAAAATTCAATGGTTTTAGATTGGGATTCTAACGGAGAAACTTCTTGGGAAGTTCGTTACGGACCAGCAGCAGGATTTGATCCAAATACAGCTACTGCCGCAACTACGAACAATTCCACCTTTACGGTTACAGGTTTATGTCCAAGTACAAACTATGCGTTTGTGGTAAGAACAGCTTGTAGCGCTACGACAACAAGCAATTGGATAAGTACCGGTGCTATTTTTACTACAGCTTTAGGATATACAGGAATGTATACGTATGAAGAGATTGGAAATACAGATGAACCAATTTTTGGCGATCCTGCAACGGTAGAAATCGTGAATGTTTCTGATACGGAAAGAAGTATTACTGTAAAGTATTTAGCAAATTTAGATATCGCTGGAACGCAACCTACAATGACCTTTAATTTTACATTGAATTGTGATGGAACTGTAAGCGTTGCAAACGATCAAGATACAAACTTCAATTGTGGAGGTGATAATGTCTTATTAGGATTGGGCGCAGCAACTCCAACTTCATTTAATATGGTAGATGATACAACTATTGATATTCGTTTTATTGAAGATACGAGCAGCGTAACGTGTACAAATGCTCCAATGACGGAAGTTGTTATTAGATTGACGAAGTTATAATTGAACAGATTATTTTATATAGAAAAAGCCTACAATTTTAAAAATTGCAGGCTTTTTTATTGGGTTTTGTTTTTGATTATTGTTTTGATCTACTTACTTAACAAAGATTAGTATTCATTACAAAATAATTATGCTTCTAATTTATAAAATGTTAAATCCTACAATTTTTAACATTTTTTTTACTTATAAAAAATAATATTCCCTTACGTTTATAGAAAATATTCTCTACGTAGAGAATAATACTTGTTGCGCAACAAGAAGGAGAAAACTGAAAATCCTTTTGTAAAGAGTAGGTGAAATTTTAAATATAATAATTAATGAAAAGCATACACAATCCATTATTCAAAAAAAATGAAATCTATGATTTAGGTTCTATTCAAGGTGCAGGCGATTGCCACACTACACAGCATAAATCAACTACTGATCCTCGTAATGAACATATTACATGTGACCATTCTAAGGACAAATGTGTAGACGAAATTCAATAATTTCACTTAATAGAGCTAGCTATATAGATAGCTCTATTATATTTTATATTTTATGATATTAATATTGAGCCAAAGACTAAGAGAAGTTTCTACTGAAACTCTCATGGAATGGCTAGATTTTCTCGGAGGAAAGCATAAAAGAATAAATGGCCTAAATATCTTGGAATTTGATTTAGTTAAAGATCAAAAAACATTGAAACTTAAGGACTTTCAAATACCTTTAAATGATGTGAATGTTATCTATTTTAGAAGATATATGAGTTTTGAAAAACTATTCAATTTCAAAACATTAAACTTAGATAATAGGAGTAATAGTAATCTTTTAAATCACATTTCATCTGAACTCAAAACGAACTATACTTATTTTCTTAGTTTATTCCCTAAAGCTGCAAAAATATCATCGCTAAAGTCTGAAAAGGATTTGAATAAATTAGTAATTCTAAAAGAAGCAGAAAAAGTAGGTTTTAGCATACCCGATTTTTTAGTTACAGCGAACAAAAATAGCTTAAAACAATTTATTACTAAGCACGGAAAATGTATTGTAAAACCAATGAGTGAATGTTGTACATACATTGTTGACAAAACTATTTATAAAATGCTAACGGAGCTGATTACTGTTGACACTTTACCTTCTATACCTGAGAAATTCTTTCCTTCATTTTTTCAAAATTGTATTGAAAAAAAATATGAGATACGAGTTTTCTTTGTTGATAACACGTGTTATTCTATGGCAATATTCTCTCAGAGTAATACTAAAACAACTACCGATTTTAGAAATTATGATTATGTAAAGCCAAATAGAATAGTACCCTATAAGCTTCCTAGCTTAGAAGCGGAAAAAATAATAACATTCATAAATAAGATGAATTTTAAAATTGGGTCTATAGATTTAATTAAATCAGTTGCTAATGAGTATATATTTTTAGAAGTAAACCTAAATGGACAATACGGAATGCTAAGTCATGCTTGCAATTATCATTTAGATAAAAAAATAGCTCACTATCTTATGAATCAACAAACGGAATCTTAAAAAATGGAAAAACAAAAATTTGTAAAAACACCCGAAAAAGAACATTTTTTACCAGTGAATTATTTTTTGATGGAAGGAGAAGAAATAATTAATAATATTACCGTTGGTGGCATTGATACGTATACGGAATGTGAAAAGTTGAATTCTGAAGGCTACAAGTGTGTTCCATTTTATAAAAAAATATCTAGGTATTTATGAATAACTATTTTATCCTTTTCGCAAATTGCATTCCCGTTAAAGGCTACGCAAGAAGTGTTGTCTGCGATGTACAAACAAATACATTTGAATTTATTCCGAATGAATTGTTTCAGATAGTAACTGAATTTAAAGAGAATACATTACAAGAAATTATACAAAATTTTGGTAAAGAGCACGAGTCGATCATTAATGAATATTTCAATTATTTAGAAGAAAAAGATTTTGGGTTTTGGAATCCTACTTTAATACCTGAGTTAACACCTATTTCCTTAGAATGGCAATCTCCACAACGAATAACGAATGCATTGATAGATGTAAAAAAAGAATCAACTTTACCTTATCATAAGATTAACAAAGAATTAGATGAACTTGGTTGTGCTGCGTTAGAGTTACGATTTAGTTACGACATACGTATACATGAGTTAGATTGCGTTTTATCGTTCTTCGAAAAAAGTACTTTAAGATCTATCGATTTATTTTTAATATATTCTGAAGAACTGACTGATGATTCTTTAAGTAAATTGTTTAAAAAACATAGTAGAGTATTTAATGTAAATATAGCAGAAGCTCCTTTTTCAAAAGATATTTTTTTAGTAAACAAAACGGTATTTATTAATTTTGTGGAAGAAAAAATAGAACCTAGCGTATGTTGTGGCATTGTAAATCCAACTTATTTTAGAATTAATATTGACCATTTTACAGAATCTGTCTCTAAAAACAACTGTCTTAACAGAAAAGTATCTATAGATGGTGACGGACATATTAAAAATTGTCCATCCTTACCAGTAAGTTATGGCAACATTAATGAAATGACATTGAATGAAGCAATAGAGAAAAAAGGTTTTAAAGACACATGGAGTATTACTAAAGATCAAATTGAGACCTGTAAAGATTGTGAGTTTAGATATATCTGTACTGATTGCAGAGCTTTCACTGAAGATACATCAACTATATATGCTAAACCTTTAAAATGTAATTATAACCCTTATACCACAAAATGGAATGATTAAAAATATTAGAAATAAAAAGTACCTAGTTATTTGCTTGCTCTTCATAACACTAACTGGCTGCTTTAATGCGACTAAAAATGAATTAGAATTAAAATCTGACACAAATTTTTGTGATTTTAATAAAGAACTTATCTATAAGTATGACTATTATACAAAAGATGGCGAACAGTTATATCTAAGATATATCAGAAAACATAGTAGCAACGAATGGGAATTGGAAAAAGAGGCTACAGGAGATAAAATTATAACCGAAATTAAATTCAAACTATTTCCTGATGCAATCATTAATTCCAATCAAAAAAAAGTTACTATGGAATATATAGCAGCCAATGGAGACATAGCTTCATGGTCAATGACAGGCTATTATTCTAAAAAAGATTCTATCTGGTTTCATCCTCCGAGGGGATATATATTCAAAATATTAGAACACACGCCTTTTCCTTCTGTTAAAAAACCCTATAAAATTGGTACTACTTGGAAACAATCAGTAACTATACCTAGTGAAGGTTGGAGCGATGCTAGATGGAAAACATGGGAAGGAGAAATTACGACCAACTCTACTTTTGAAATCGTTGACATAAGAAAAGAAAAAACTGCATTTGGAATGATTGATTGTGTTGTAATTGATTCAAAAGCTGTAAGCCGCGTAGGAAGTACTGAATTAAAAATGTTTTTTAATCCAACCTATGGATTTGTAAAATTAGCATATAAAAACATTGATGATTCTATTATTAATTTAACCTTGGTTAGCTTTGAAGATATGGATCCTTCCGTCATTGAAGAAGATATACCAATGGATCATTAACATTTGTAACAACTAAAAAAAGCCTGCAATTTTTGAAATTGCAGGCTTTTTTATTGGGTTTTGTTTTTGATCTATTTAGAGAAAAATGAATCTACAAATTCGTATTTGTTGAATACTTGCAAATCTTCAATTCCTTCTCCAACGCCAATATATTTTACAGGAATTTTAAATTGATCAGAGATTCCAATGACAACGCCGCCTTTTGCTGTTCCATCAAGCTTTGTAACTGCTAATGTAGTAACTTCTGTTGCCGCTGTAAACTGTTTTGCTTGCTCAAATGCATTTTGTCCCGTAGAACCATCTAAAACTAATAATACGTCGTGTGGCGCATCATCAATTACTTTTTTCATGACCATCTTGACTTTCGTCAATTCCTTCATTAAGTTTATTTTGTTGTGCAATCTTCCTGCGGTATCAATAATAATAACGTCCGCATCTTGCGCAACTCCCGATTTTAAGGTGTCAAAAGCTACAGAAGCAGGATCACTTCCCATACTTTGCTTTACTAATGGAACGCCAACTCTATCTGCCCAAACTTGTAATTGATCTATGGCAGCAGCTCTAAATGTATCTGCAGCTCCTAAAACTACTTTTAGTCCTTGCTTGTTAAATTGATGTGCTAATTTTCCAATCGTCGTTGTTTTTCCAACGCCATTTACACCAACAACCATTAATACATATGGTTTTTTGTCTGCTGGAATTGTGTATTCGGTTTCTTCACCAGCATTTGTTTCTGATAATAAACCTGCAATTTCCTCGCGAAGAATTTTGTTTAGTTCTTCCGTTCCTAAATATTTGTCTTTGGCAACTCTGGCTTCAATTCTGTCAATAATTTTCAACGTCGTATCAACACCAACATCACTGCTGACTAATATTTCTTCTAAATTATCTAAAACTTCATCGTCAACTTTGCTTTTTCCGGCAACAGCCTTTGTCAATTTAGAAAGAAAACTTGATTTAGATTTCTCTAAACCTTTATCGAGTGTTTCTTTTTTTTCTGAAGAGAATATTCTTTTAAAAAAACTCATAATTGTGTTCTTATTTTTTATGTTATACCTAATGGATTTTAAAATGATTGATAAAAAATTGAATTATATTTTCTTTATGTGACACAGAAAATCTAAGCATAGCCTTAGTTACGGTTTTATTTTATGTTGAAACAGAAAGGAAATAGAACCGATTTTAAACTATCATTTTAAAGTTTATTTGGTATTATATACAATCAAAACTGATTGCATAAACTGCAAAACAAGATACTTAAAATTATCGTAGGTTTTGCATTGCTGTTTTTACATTAGGAAATAAGTCAATTACCTTGCCCAATTCGCAAACATGAAAAACTGTCATTCTTTTGCGTTCACATATAAAAACAAAAAGCTACTCTCTTTCGAAAGCAGCTTGTAGTGCAGTATAAAATGTATACTTTATTTATTTAACCAATCGTTCACCTTTTCTGGTGTCATAATTGATTCAACAAAAGTGTAAGCTCCCGACTTTGGAGATCTTACCATCTTGATTGCTTTTGTTAGTCTTTTTGATCCTGTTTGTAAGGATGCTACTGATTTCTTTGCCATGACTTAATTATTTTATTTCTTTATGAACAGTCATTTTCTTTAAGATTGGATTAAATTTCTTAACCTCTAACCTGTCCGGAGTATTTTTCTTATTCTTAGTTGTGATATATCGTGAAGTTCCTGGTTTCCCTGAACCTTTGTGCTCTGTACACTCTAATATTACTTGAACTCTATTTCCTCTTTTCGCCATTACTGTTGGTATTTATACTTTATGACTGTATATTACTTGATAAAACCATTTGCTCTTGCTTCTTTAAGCATCGCAGAGATTCCTTTTTTATTAATTGTTTTTAATGCTGAAGTAGATACTTTTAAAGTGATCCACTTATCTTCTTCAGGAATATAAAAACGCTTTTTTGTAAGATTCGCATTAAATTTGCGCTTTGTCTTATTCATTGCGTGGGAAACGTTGTTTCCTACCATTGCTTTCTTACCTGTTAATTCACAAATTCTAGACATCTGTACTAAACTTTTAAGTTATTCAAAAACGAGGTGCAAATTTACATTTTTATTTTTTCTCAGCAAATATTTATTTACTGTTTTTTAAAATTTCTTCTAGTAACATTTGAAAAGCTTTCGTAACTGCCTTATTTACTACCTTTTCCCTCGGTTGTCCAAAATTAAATTCTTTTGAAATGATTCCACTTGGAGTTGCAATTCCAATAAAAACAGTCCCAACTTCAGCATCTGAATTCCCTTTACTCGGCCCAGCGTTTCCTGTAGTTGCTATGGCGTAATCTGAATGATAGACTTTTTTTGCTCCTTTTGCCATCGCTTCTACTACTTCTGCACTCACCACTGAATGTTTATCAATTAACGCCTTAGAAACGCCTAAAAGATCAATTTTGGATTGTGTTGCGTATACGACCGCGCTTCCATTGAAAAACGCGGAAACGCCTGATTCATGGGTTATTTCAGCAGCAACGCGTCCACCTGTGCAACTTTCGGCAGCAGCCAACGTATGACCTTTTGCCACTAACAACGTTCCAATTTGCGTTATAATATTACTTTCCCCTTCTATTCCTTGAATGATATCTCCAATGATTGGATAGAGTTTTTGCGCATATTCGTCAACAGCAGTTGTAATTTGCGCTTTGTCTTTCCCTTTTCCTGTAAGACGCAAACGTACTTTTCCAAAACTTGGTAAATAGGCAAGTTTTACATTTTCTGGCAGATTATTTTCCCAATCTTCAATTTTCATCGCAATACTACTTTCGCCCATTCCATAGGTTAAAATTGTTTTGTGATATATAAAAGGACGTTCAAATTCTGCTTGTAGTTTTGGAATGATATGATTCGTCATTAATCCACGCATTTCATATGGAACACCTGGCATGGAAATAAAAACTGTATTGTCTTTTACAAGCCACATTCCTGGCGCAGTTCCGTATTCGTTCATCAATATTTGTGCTTTAGAAGGCACCAATGCTTGATCACGATTCATCGTAGATATCGTTGATGAAGTAATGTATTTTGCAAATAACTCTTCAATATGTGCTAAAACATCTGTATTCTGAATCAACTCATCTTCAAAGTATTCACACAACGTATGTTTGGTAATATCGTCTTTTGTAGGACCTAATCCGCCTGTGATTAGTACAACATCAGCTTTCGCTTTGGCAGCTTCTAACGCTTCTAAAATGTGTTGTTTATCATCTTGGATGGAGGTAATTTGATGTACTGAGACTCCAATTTCATTCAACGCTTTGGAGATGAATACCGAATTTGTATCTACAATTTGTCCGATGAGAATTTCATCGCCAATAGTGATTATTTCTGCAATCATACGTTAGTCTAAATTGAATTCTTTCTTTAATTCGGCAATGTTCGACTTGATTTCTGCATTTACAACTTTAAATGTTGTCGCAATATCTGCCATATTACTTTCTGCCTTTGTCCATTCTAATATTTGAAGATTTAGCGCGTACGGTTCTTGCATGCCCAATAAGTCTAAATTTGGCTTTATTTTATGGCTTACTTGGTAGATAGCTTCATAATTTTCTAAAGCAACTTCTCTTTCAAACCTTGCAAGATCTTCTGGAATTTCTTCAATAAAAGCAACGACAACTGCTTCTATAAATTCAGTATCTCCATCTGATATTGCTTCTATTTTTTCTAAATTGTAACCCATTTTTTATTTTACTTGTATTGTAAATAATTGTTGTCCTTCTAAATATCCTGTCAATTGATCGTCAGTAACTACTTTGCTTACACCTGCTGGCGTTCCAGTAAATATGATGTCTCCTATTTTTAAGGTAAAATATTGTGAAACATATGCAATCAACTCATCAATTTTCCAAAGCATTTGTTTGGTATTTCCTTGTTGAACAATTTCGCTATTCTTTTCTAACCTAAAATTAAGGTCATTCAAATCTGCGAATTGATCTTTTGAAACCCATTTTCCCACAACTGCCGATCCATCAAACGCTTTCGCTTTTTCCCACGGCAATCCTTTTTCTTTTAGTTTTGATTGCAAATCTCGCGCTGTAAAATCAATCCCTACACTAATTTCACTATAATATTTGTGCGCAAACTTCTGATCAATATATTTTCCCAATTTATTAATTTTTACCAAGACTTCCACTTCATGATGGATTTCTTTTGAAAAATCGGGAATAAAAAACGGTTGCTTCTTCAAAAGTATAGAAGAATCAGCTTTCATAAAAATTACTGGATCCGATGGTTTTTCATTTTCTAGCTCTGCAATATGCGCTGTATAATTTCTTCCGATGCAAATAATTTTCATGCTATATTTTTTACCTTAATTCGTTAATTTTATTTTAAAAGCTGGTGCTACAACTTCATTTTCTTTGAAATCTGAACGTGGCATTTTTAGTTCTCCCACTTTTTTCCAACCGTTAACCGACATATAATAGGAAAACGATTCGCCGTTTTCTTCGGTAATTCCTTTAAAGATTGGCGCGTATCTTTTTTGTTTTATATTTCTAACTTTCATTGTGTCATTCACTTTGAGATGAATAATTTCTTCAAAAGCATTTTCTTCAATAAATAAATGTTCTACAATGACAAAAAAACCTTCTCGCGGAACTTCTATTCCGTTCGCAGGCATTTTTATTTTTTCTTTTGCTTGCTTATAACTTACCTCAACAATAAAAGGAGTTACCAAATCATCTTTGGGCATTTTAGCTACTGTTGAAGAGACAATTCGCAATCTAAATTTTGCATTTTGCCTTCCTTCTTTATAGAAAAATATAGAAACTTCTTTTAAATAATTTTTAGCTCCTAACAATTCATTAAACGAATAATACCGTGCAAACATTGACGGATATGCGCCTCCGCTAAAATTTCCTAAGCCAATACTTCGTCTTCCGCGAAATGAGTTGACACGTACCGTTTTTTCTTTTTCTGAATTGGACAAATGTACAGCATTCAAAAACTCAACAGATGGTTTCATGTAAATTACTACGTTTTTTCCTCGTTTAATCGTAATTTTCTTATCCACAAAACCAACACAGGAAATATTTAGTATTTTTCCTAACCATTTGTCAGGCACAGTAAATTCAAAAAAACCATTTTTGTCAGTTGTTGTTCCTTTTTTTTCTGTTGGAATAATGAGATGCGCGTATGCTATCGGTTCTTTTGTGTTTTTATTGACAATAGTTCCCGAAATATTTTTTTGCGCTTGCGCGAAGCATAAATTTAAAAATGTAATGAGTAGTATGGTAGCGTTTCTCATAACCATTTTTAGTGCTAGAATTTTGTATTTAGCTTTCTTAGTTTGATTGCTGTGAGTACTTTTTTCGTGTAGAGCGGAAAGTTTGCGTTTAAAATCCAGCCAAAATAACCAGGTTCTTCTTCCAAGACAGTTTCTACTTTTTTCCCTTTGTGTTTTCCAAACGAGAAAACTTCTTCATCTTCTTTATTATATATGATAAAACCAGCAAAATCTGCCATTTTTTTACGCGTCGTAAATTCGCTTAGTTTTTTCATATCATTCTCTAGTTCGTCATACCGATCTAGTTGTGATTTCAAAACTTCATACGTAGCATTTGCATCTGCTTCTGCGCCATGTGCACCTTCTAGTTCTTTTCCACAGTAAAATTTGAATGCCGCTGATAATGTCCGTTTCTCCATTTTATGGAAAATAGTCTGCACATCTACCGATACTTTATTTTTCATATCAAAATCAATATCTACGCGCAACAATTCTTCTGCCAATAATGGAATATCGAATCGGTCAGAGTTGTAACCTGCCAAATCGCTATCTTTAATCATTGCATAAATATCTTTAGAAAGCTCTTTAAAAGTAGGCTCATTTGCAACTTTATCATCAGTAATTCCATGAATTTCGGTAACGTGTGGTGGAATTGGCATTTCAGGATTTACCAACCACGTTTTGCTCTCTTTATTTCCGTTTGGATATACTTTGAGTATCGCAATTTCCACGATTCTATCTTTTGCTACATCAATTCCAGTTGTTTCTAGATCGAAGAAGCAAATGGGATTTTTTAGTTTTAATTCCATTATTTTGTTTAAAAGAGTAAATTTACCATTATTACAGAGGAATCAAAATTATTTTGTGGTATAATAATTGATTTTGATGTATTATTAACAATAAAATTAAAACAACTGTGTTCAAGTCTATTTTAACTCCTTTTTTACTGTGTTTTTGTTGGATACTTTCCACGAACGCACAAACAGAAGAACTTGAAATTGTTGAAGTTAAAGGCACTAAAAAAATCACGTTTTACGCTATTAATCATACAGAAACTTTAAAAGAAGTGTTCTTTAAGGTTGATGGAAAAGGATTTCGGAAAAGTAGTTATCGTCCTGTGATTAAGAAAGTTCCCGCTAATACTAAAGTTAAATTAATAACACTAATTCCGCTGAAAAATGCAACTCCAGAATTTACTTATTTTTCTTCTTTTGAAGATAAATTACAAGTGTTAAACTTGGAAACTAGCGTGAAAAACTGGAAAACACTTGATGGTTTAATTGACAAAGGCGAAACGATTATTTTCACCAAAGATGAATGTACAAAATGCGAGAAATTGATTGGAATGTTACAGGCAAACCGAATTCGACATAAAGCTTTTAATATTTCTGAAAACGAACGTTATAAAGATTTTTTTTGGAAGACGATTTCTAAAATGAAACGCCGAGATGTGATTATTTCTTCCATTCCAATCGCAATTGTAAAAGGGAAACTTCATGAAGGTTTGGATTTAATTTCTTTTATTGAATCACTTAAGAAATAGATCGCTGCGCTTTTAGATTAGCTTGTTTGTGTGTTGATTTGTTTGTTCGTTATTTGTTAATTCGTTAATTTGTTTTCTCTCATTCGCTAGCGCGATTTTGTAAATCGTGCCGATAAACTGACTAAAAATATTTGTGAATTCGTGGCGGAAAAAGTATTCGCTTTGCTTTTGGTATTTTGGTATGTGAATTATTGACACATTTGATAAACTTATAAACCCTTAAACTTTTAAACTAAACTTACGCTAGCGCGAGTTTGTAAATCGTGCCGATAAACTGACTAAAAATAGTTGTGAATTCGTGGCGAAAAAAGTATTCGCTTTGCATTTGGTATTTTAGCATGTGAATGTTTATCCAATGCAATAAACTTATAAACCTTTCAACTTATAAACTTATAAACTCTTAAAAACCTTTATGAATCCTGAATTAGAAAAAATTAAATCATACATAAAAAACGTTATTCAAATGGATGACGAAACTTTCAATCTAGCACTCGATTATTTTGTCATCAAAAAGATAGAAAAAGGCGATTATCTACTTAGAGAAGGAACTATTTGTGGTCATATTACTTATATTCAAAAAGGGCTTTTTAGAACCTATTACTTAAAAGATGGAAACGAAATAAACACCTGTTTCTGTATGGAAAATTCGATTACATCATCACATGAAAGTTTTGTAAATAGAACAATTTCAAAAGATTATATTCAAGCTCTTGAAGATGCTACAATTATCTCTTTATCCTATGAAAATTTGATAAAATTGTATAAATTAAACATCAAATGGCAATCACTTAGTAGACTATTAACAGAGAAAGAATGTGCGCGTTTGTCTGAAAGAATACATACGTTAAGTTTTGAAACTGCCAAGGAAAAATACTTGCATTTACTTGAAAATCAACCAGAAATTATTCAACGCGTTTCTATTCAACACATTGCTTCTTATCTTGGTGTTTCAAGAGAAACACTAAGCCGAATTAGATCGAAAATTTTATAATACCAATAATTCCACGATTGTGACATATGTCAATTGATCCTATTTTTTATTCGCTGAATTTTGTTAAAATTTAAAAACTCAGAGAATGGATATATTATATTACTTAAGTGCTTTATGCTTGTTACTATTTATGGTTTTAGCAACTTATGACGGATTTTATTTACACATATGGAAATATGAATTATTCAAAAGAAAGGAGAGCGCATTTGAACATAAAACACATACTATCAGAGCCATTTTATTTCCTTTAATCGTTTGGTTTTTATTCATTAATACGGATGCAACTAGTTTCTGGATTGCCATTGTACTTATTAGTATTGACTTTTTAGCTTTAGGAATAGACGCATATTCCGAAGATGACAGTAGAAAATCTATCGGAGGATTACCAAGATGGGAATACATTTTACATCTTTTTGCAAATAGTTTTCATTTTGCGTCCATCTTTTTAATGATTGCAACCAGAGTCGAAATCACAGAATCTGCATTAGTTATCAATGAAATAACTACGAATACTTTTGCGCAACAAGTCATTCAATTTATTTCAGTTAATATTATTCCTGGAGCTATAATTTTAGCGTTTGTTCACTTTATTTTATTGTTTCCGAAAGGAATATCTATTTGGAGTAAAAGTGTGTTTTGGCTTAAGAATAGATTGGTTTGCTGTTAGGTGTTGGGTTTGGGGTCGCTTCGCTTTTGGGTTTTGGGTTTTGGGTATTAGGTCGCTACGCTTTTGGGTTTTGGGTTTTGGTGGATTTGTTTCCACTCACAACTCATAACTCACAACTCCATAACTCATAACTTTTAACTTTTAACTTTTAAATATCTCTATTAACATCCCAAGCTTCTAAATAATCAGCAACTTGCTTTACAAACTGTCCGCCAAGTGCGCCATTCACAACTCTGTGATCGTATGAGTGTGATAAGAACATTTTGTAACGGATTCCGATGAAATCACCTTCTGGCGTTTCAATCACCGCAGGAACTTTTCTGATAGCTCCTAACGCTAAAATTCCAACTTGTGGCTGATTTATAATCGGAGTTCCCATAATACTTCCAAACGTTCCAACGTTCGTAACTGTGTACGTTCCGCCTTGAATATCGTCTGGTTTCAATTTGTTCGTTCTTGCTCTTTCAGCTAAATCGTTTACCGCTTTTGCCATACCAACTAAGTTCAGTTGATCTGCATTTTTAATGACAGGAACAATTAAATTTCCGTCTGGTAACGCTGCCGCCATTCCCAAGTTTATGTTTTTCCTTTTAATAATCGTATCGCCATCAAGCGCAATATTCATCATTGGGAAATCTTTCAACGATTTTGCAACCGCTTCCATAAATATTGGTGTAAACGTTAGTTTTTCGCCTTCACGTTTTTCAAAGCTATCTTTTGCTTTTTTACGCCAATTCCAAATATTTGTCACATCTACCTCAACAAAACTTTGTACGTGTGCCGCTGTTTGAACCGAAGCTACCATATGATGTGCAATGAGTTTCCCCATTCGTGTCATTTCTATGATTTCGTCGCTTCCGTTTACAGAAACTGGAGTTGCTACTGTTGCTTTTGGCGTTTCTTTTATCACTTTAGCCGCTTCTTGAACTGCTGCTTTTGGAACTGCCACTTCTTGTGATTGTTGTGTTTGACCACTATTTATATAGTCAAGAATGTCATTTTTAGTAACTCTTCCTTCTTTTCCTGTTCCTGCAATATTATCCAATTGTTCAACGGAAATTCCTTCTTCTTTCGCAATATTCTTGACTAGTGGAGAATAGAATTTCTCAGAAGTTGAAAAGTCATTGGTTAATGTTCCTTTTTCCAAAGTTACTTTATGCGATTCTAATTCGGCTTCGGCTGGCGTTCCTGCTACAATTACTTCTGGAGTTGGTGCTGTTTCTGCGCTTCCTTCTCCTTCAGTTTCAATAATAGCAAGTGTTTGTCCAACTTTTACAACATCATCTACATTGAATAGTATTTCAACTAAAATACCATCAACTTCACTCGGCAATTCAGAATCTACCTTATCTGTTGCGATTTCTAACACCGCTTCATCAGCTTCAATTGTGTCGCCAACTTCTTTGAGCCATGATATAATTGTCGCTTCTGCAACACTTTCTCCCATTTGTGGAAGTTTTAGTTCAAATTTTGCCATATCCTTAATCTAAAGATGTTATTTTATATTATTTTGCGAAAATACTAAATAATATGATTTTTTATTGAATTATTTTCAATTTAATTCTTCTTCAACATTAGCACTTCTCCTCTATTTTTAGAAGAATCGCTACCGAGGATAAAAGTACTGTTTTTTGGGTATATTTTGTAATATCCAAGCTGTTTTTCAAAGATTTGAATGATACTTTTCATATCAACAAAGTGAGTATCAAATATAATTTCCGTATGATATTTATTTTCTGTTTGATGAACTAAGCGATCTAAATCATCAACTGGCACACATATTTTACCATTGTAAACGGTTTGAAGCTGCTCAAAACGAGTTGCATCATTCGTAACAATTATACATTTTTGAATGTTTTTGGAAACTTGTTTTTCTGAGGTTGAAAGTAACGGAATTACTTTCGCGCCAAGCGTAACCGCAATATCATAGATAAAATTTCTTTTGAAATGTTTTTTATAGAATAATTGCATTGCGCCGTAAAAACGATTTGCATAGGTTTTGTCTTTTAACGTACTTTCTCCTTTGTAATGAATCACCGAAGTTTTGCCATAATAGTAGTTTTGAAAACCTGCTTTTATGATTTTGTATGATAAATCTATGTCTTCGCCATACATGAAATAATCTTCGTCAAATCCAGCGACAGCTTCATACACACTTTTTTTTAACAGCATAAATGCTCCTACTAGAATTTTTACTTTACCAATTTCATTTTCATGGAGATTAGAATAGTATCCTGAATTTTTATTGCCTAATATTTTCTTTACAGAAACCATTGGCGTTGGAATGTTGCGCTTGCTTTCGGGCAGAAATGTTCCGCTTCCGTCAATGAGTTTGCAACCAATTGCACCTAAATTCTCCTTGCTTTCCGCGAATGCGAGTAATTGCGAAAAAGTATCTTCTGCAACAATTGTATCAGGATTTAAGATACAAACATATTCACCTTTGGCAAGTTTGACACCTTGATTGTTGGCTTTGGCAAAACCTACATTTTCTGTATTCGCCAAGAGTTGAATCTCTGGAAAAGTGTTTCGCATCATGTCGCAACTGTCATCTGGCGAATTGTTATCCACGACAATTATTTCTGCGTCCATTTCCGAAATAGCGGATTGCACACTGCGCAAACACGCTTCTAAAAAGTAGCGCACATTGTAGTTGAGAATGATGATAGAGAGTTTCATGAAGCTATGTTTTTATGAACTCTTTAGTGAATTTTCAAACGGAACTCTGTTCAAAATACTTCTTCCAAGTGTAACCTCATCGGCGTATTCTAATTCGTCACCAACCGAAATTCCACGAGCAATGGTAGAGGTTTTTACTTCGTAATTTTCTATTTGTTTGTAGATGTAGAAATTCGTTGTATCGCCTTCCATTGTTGAACTTAGCGCAAATATGATTTCTTTTACTTTTCCTTCTTTTACTTTTTCAACCAAACTACCAATGGTGAGATTGTGCGGACCAATTCCGTCTAACGGAGAAATTTTCCCACCCAAAACATGATATAAACCTTTGTATTGCGCCGTACTTTCGATTGCCATGACATCTCGAATGTCTTCTACAACACAAATGATTTCTTGTTGGCGATTCGCATTGATGCAAATGTCACAAATTTCCACATCCGAAATGTTGTGACAGCTTTTGCAATGCTTTATTTCCGTACGCAAATCTTGCAACGCGCTTGTTAAATGCAACGTTTGACTTTCTGGCTGACGTAATAAATGCAAGACCAACCGTAATGCAGTTCGCTTTCCGATTCCTGGAAGTTGCGAAATTTCATTGACTGCGTTTTCTAATAGTTTTGAGGAGAATTCCATGAGGGCAAATTTACGGTTTTTTGGCTTTGGAAATTGAAAATGAAGTTGAATCTGAAGCTGAAATGTTTACTACTCGTCAGATCGAGTGAAATTCTGGAAGAATTTTGTATCGAGATCAACTCAGCAGAGCTATCGAGATTCAGCTTAGAAATAGCGAATACTTCTCAATAGTTCTATTGAGCGGAGTCGAAATGCAATTTTCTTCATTTTATTCCAAAAATTACTCGAAGTGACGGTTTTGGAACTGAAATATGACTGTGAATCCTTTGAAGTATTGTTTTAACGTTTTAAGACCTTATTGTAAGGCAGATATGGGTAGTTTTTAAAAACTATTGGCTTCCGCAATCCGCTACCGTTATGTGTGTTTTTTTTTATTCCTTGATTATTTTTTTAATTATCGTTTTATTTTGTGATTGAAATTTGATAAAATAAATTCCTGAATTGAGGTTAAATAAATCAATTTTATTGTTTTGTAGTTTTTTACTCATGACTAATTTTCCATTCGTAGAATAAATCTTAAAACTTTCTACAGACAAGTTTGAGTTAATCGTTAATTCATTTTTAGTAGGATTTGGGAAGACATTTATTGCATTGTAATTAAATTCATTTATTCCTAAAGTACAATTTTCATTATAAGTTGTAGAAATGTCTTTGCACCATTCATTATTATTACAAGTTTGATTGTTGGCATAGACTTCATCATCAACTTGAATGCAAACTAAATTAGGTGAACTATCTGTCCAAAGTCGTACAAGGTTTTGATTGTTACCATTTTGGATATTTAAAAACTCTAATGAATCATTGACATCACATTCTAATGATGTCAAGTTTATATTTGATGATAAATCAATACTTACGACTTGATCGATATCCCAACATCTTAAAGTTTCTAAATTTATAAGTGATGAAACATCAAACTCAATAAATGGATTATCAGTACAATATAATTTGATAAGATTAGAAAAACTTGCAATTCCTTCAAGAGAGGTAATGTTTTTAAAACTAATATTTAAGCTGATAACTGATTCGGCTTCACTAACTTGAATCTCTCCATCATTGTTTAAATCTGCATCGGAATCATAAACTCCATTATTATCTATATCTACAACAATGTCATTTACTAAAGCATTTTTAAAATTTGCGTCTGGAATATTTACTATTTGAGCCTGACATACAAAAGAAGTTATTAAAAAAGTAAGTGTGTAGATTTTCTTCATAGATTTTATATTTTGATTTGATTTTCTAATAATTGTTGCCAACTTTTATGGTTAGTTACGATTGCTAGAACGAAGTTAGTAAAAAAAACGAACCCGTGGAAAATCCGTAATGTTTTCCTAGTATAAACAGAACGAGCAATTGACTATAAACTCTGTATCTTTTGCGAAACTAAAAGCCGAAGCGATCATATATTCTAAAAGTCAATGTAATAGACTTATTTTTTAAATCTTTCCACAATCAAACCCTTGAATCTTAAATTTTTGAATTTTTAAACAGCGCAAAGCATTGAAGTTCGTATTTTGCAATCCACAAATTATATTTATGCAACCAATTCATATTTTACTCCTTATTGCCGGCTATTTTGGCGTTTTAATTTTGATCTCGTATTTCACGGGGAAAGATGATAGCAACGAATCATTTTTTAGAGCTTCGCGAAAGTCGCCTTGGTATATTGTAGCTTTTGGAATGATTGGCGCATCGCTTTCGGGCGTGACATTTATTTCCGTTCCAGGTTGGGTGGAAGCTTCTCAGTTTAGCTATATGCAAGTTGTTTTCGGATATTTGGTTGGGTATTTTATTATTGCATTTGTGCTGATGCCAATTTATTATCGCTTGAATGTAACCTCTATTTATCAGTATTTGGAAGACCGATTTGGAGTCGTAAGTTATAAAACGGGTGCTTTTTTCTTTTTAGTTTCAAGAATTTTGGGTGCTTCTTTTAGATTGTATTTGGTAGCAATTGTGTTGCAACGGTATGTATTTGACGCTTATGGAATTCATTTTGCGGTTACCGTAAGTTTATCTGTTTTATTGATTTGGTTGTACACATTTCGTGGCGGAATTAAAACAATTGTTTGGACAGATACGCTACAAACCTTGTTTATGTTAGTTGCCGTTGGCGTTGCTATGTATTTGATTTTGACGAATCTTGATATGAGTTTTGGCGAATTTTGGAACTCAGAAGCGCTAGAGAAATACAATAAAATCTGGTTTACAGATAGCTTTATGGCGAAAGATTATTTTCTAAAATCGTTCCTTGGCGGATTGTTTATTGCAGTTTGTATGACAGGACTCGACCAAGATATGATGCAAAAGAATTTAACCTGCAAAACACTTGGCGATGCGCAAAAAAATATGATTTCGTTTAGTATTGTGTTAGTTGCTGTAAACTTGATCTTTTTATTATTAGGAGCATTATTATTTATGTATGCTAGCGCGAATGATATTGCAGTTCCTATAATGGACGGAAAACCAAAAACCGATTTGCTTTTCCCAGAAATTGCACTCAACGGCGGATTGGGAATTTCATTGGCTGTTGTTTTCTTATTAGGTTTGATTGCCGCTGCATATTCTAGTGCCGATTCTGCATTGACTTCATTGACAACTTCTTTTTCCGTAGATTTTTTGGGCGTTGAGAAAAAGCCAGAAAATAAGCAAAAAGGAATTAGACAACTGGTTCATATTGGAATGTCAGTCGTATTGATTATTGTCGTGATTATTTTTAATAGTTTGAGCAATAAAAGCGTGATTGATAGTATTTTAACAATCGCAGGGTATACATACGGACCATTATTAGGATTGTTTGCTTTTGGAATTTTCACCAAATATAAAATCGTTGATAAACGCGTTTGGATCGTTACCGTAGTTTCGATATGCGTGACGTATTTCTTAGCGAATTTCGGGAATTACTACACGTATTTCACCGCAGACGTTGCCAATCTCGCGGAAGCGACAACACTAGCTAAAGAGAATTTTTATCAGTTTGGATATGAATTGTTACCGATTAACGGATTGCTAACGTTTATTGGTTTAGTATTGATTAGACGCCAATAAAACCAACGTACACGCAACTTCGTGTTCTATATTTTTTTCGGTAAGTAATTTATAAAATTTTGGATTTTCGGTTCCTGGATTAAAAATGACACGTTTTGGCTGTAACGAAATGATGTAGTCATAAAAATCTACTTGTACAGATGAGTTTAGATATAAAGTAACTGTATGAATATCTGAGTATTCCACCAATTCTGTATCAATCTGAATTCCGCTAATTTCTCCTTCTTTTAATCCGTATGCAACAACTTCGTGATCGTTTGCTGCAAGTTTTTGTATCGCTTTGTAGGAAAAGCGATGTGGCTTCATAGAAGCGCCAAGTACTAGTGTTTTCAATAGGTTATACTTTTTAGGTTACGATTTAGGTTTACTTACTGGTAATAAGACTGCAAATTTAATCATTTAAAAAATGCAACTGTGTTATTTGTTAAAATATGTTAAAGTGTGTTAAATGCCGTAACACAATATATTTTGAGGCGTCAAGTATGCATGCTTCAAGTAAATCTGAAGCTTCATCAATCAAAAACAAAAAACGAACAAATTAAATGAAAAAACTAATCACACTTTGCATGGTGATGCTATGCTTTGCATTACATGCGCAAAATTCAGAACCCAAAATCGGAACTATTGAAGGAAAAGTTGTGGACGCACGAACACAAGAATTAATTCCGTACGCAACTGTTGTTATTAAATCCAAAACGGATAACAAAATTTTAACTGGAGCTATTTCAGATGACAACGGAAATTTTAAAATTGAAAAGATTCCCGCAGGATTTCTTATCGTGGACATTCAATTTATTGGATATGAAACTGTGACAAAAGAAGTTACGATTTCAAATGATAACAGAACGGTTTCACTCGGAACTATTGCTTTAGCAGAAAGTGCTACGACATTGAATGAAGTAGAAATTGTTGCCGAACGAACTACTATTGAACAGAAAGTTGACCGAAAAGTAATTACCGTTGGAAAAGATTTGGTCACAAGTGGACCAACAGCTTCCGATATTATGAACAATTTACCTTCTGTTAGTGTAGATCAACAAACAGGAGCAATTAGTTTGCGAGGAAATCAAAACGTTCGTGTGATGGTTGACGGGAAATTATCAAACATTCCGACAGCACAATTGTTAAAGCAATTGCCTTCTAATTCTATCAAAAAAATTGAACTAATCACAAATCCTTCTGCAAAGTATAATCCTGAAGGAATGAGCGGAATTATCAATATTGTATTGCATAAGAATGTAAAAATCGGATTTAATGGAAATATAAATATTGGACTGACACGTGAGCGTGAGTCTAAGTTTAATAGTTCTATTGATATGAATTACCGTAATGGAAAATTTAACTTATTCGGAAACTACGGAAACAATATTTCTAAGAATGCTAATAATGGAAATATCACTAGAGTAGATGATAATTCAGAACAATTGTTTAGCTTTTTAGACAATCGTAAGACACATTTATTTAAGGTTGGTGTCGATTTTTATTTGAATGATAAAAACACACTTTCATTTTTTACGAGTCAGAATATTACGGATAGTAAAACTGATGGTGATACAGATGTTTTTTTCTATGACGATCCGCAGTTTAATAACTTCCAAGATTTCTTAGCAAAGAATGATAATTTTTCATCTCAATATAATTTTAATTATAAATTAGATTTGGATGATGAAGGTCATAATATTGAATTGGAAGTAGATTATAATGTGTATGACGCTGATGATAATATTGATTTCAATTTTTCAGGAGCAAATACATTTCCTAATTATATTGATGAAACCGAAACTGCTAGAGATCGTATTACAATTAACTTAGATTATGTGCGTCCTTTAAAAAATAAAGCGAAGTTAGAACTTGGTTTAGAAGCGCGTTTATTCAATTCTAATATTGATTATCAATCTAGTGGATTTTCATTTACCGACATCGGAAATTTACGCAGAACGCCAAGTACAGATTTTGAGTATAGTAGAGATATTTATTCTGCATACGGAACCTATGGAAAGCAATTTGAAAAGTGGTCATATCAAGTTGGTGTACGCGCAGAAAGTGTTCAGGTTAACGCAAATGCATTGTCAAGAGAAGTTGCATCAACCGATGTTACAACTATTGATTTTGATAATGATTATGTTCAGTTTTATCCATCTGCATTCTTTACATATTCTCCTTCTGAGAAAAATTCATACCAAGTAAGTTATAGCAGGCGTGTTGATCGTCCTGGAATTGGACAAGTAAATCCTATTAGAGAATGGAGTACGCCATTGATTACTTCTTTTGGAAATATTAATTTACAGCCACAGTTTACAAATTCTATGGAAATAAATTATACTCGAAAGCTAGGAAATAAAGGAACCATTACTGGAGGAGTTTTTTACAGACTTATTGAAGATGAGATCAATAGAGCCGTTTTTGTAGATCGTACCGACTTGAACAGATTGATTTTAACACATGATAATTTTGACAATACTTCAGCCTACGGAGTTGAGGTTTCAAGTAATTACAGACCCACAAGTTGGTGGAGTTTGAATGCTAGTTTTGATTTCTTTGCGCAAACTCAAAAAGGAATTACAGAATCATTGAATGCTCCAACGGATGTTGCAACAGTTGATAATATAATTAGTGAAACAGTTGAAGTTGATAATACTGCTTGGAATTTTAGAATGTTTAACAACTTTAAAGTTTCTAAAAAAATAAACCTTTCTGCGTTCGGATTGTACAGAGGAAGCGCCAAAGGTATTCAGTTTGAAACCAAGCCAATGTATTTTATAAATATTGGAGGTCGTTATAGTTTTGCAGAAGGAAACGGAACGTTGAGTGTAAACTACAATGATATTTTTAACACCATGCAATTTGGTTTTAATGGTGATAGACCATTTAGACAGGAAGGATCATTTAACTGGGAAAGCAATACTGTTTCCGTAAGTGTTTCATACCGTTTTGGTGGTAGAAAATACAGAGCAAAATCGCGTAAGCAACGTGATAATGATGAAAAATCTGGAAGTGGTGGATTTATGTAAATCGCTTCATATTAATTAAAAAATAAAATATCTAAAACAATTTAATAGCTTCAATTAGTATTGATGGTTAGTGTTAATTGCAAGTTATTAATGAAAGAAAACCTTAGTTGTGCACAACTAGGGTTTTCTGTTTTTATATGATTTTTTTGAGTTTAAATATTTTCTAAAATGCTATTAATCTATAAACTAGGACATTTGAACCAAAATAGTGTTAAAATTCTACTAAGCAGTAATTGTTTTTCAAAAAAAATTACAATTTTGTTATTGAAAAAGTTATTCAGTATTGATTACATAGGTTGATTATTCGAATTTAGCACTCTAACAAATACCCTAAAATATTGCATAACGTTTATTAGATATTTATATCTATAGAAAAATCCCAAGCTCATGAGAACTTGGGATTTTTATTTTTTTTAGAATTTTTACTGTTGTTTGGTTTGATAGTGTAAATTGATTGCTCTACGTCAGTTTCATGAACAACCTTCAAATGATTTTAGTAAAGTTTCAAGATAACAAACTTCATTTTTTAATTTTTTATTTTCTTTTTCTTTGTTCGCCCAAAGAAAAGAAACAAAAGAAAGTGCGTTTTCCAGAGGTGTTTTTAGTTTTTTCTCTGAAAAACTAAAACCGCATTCATTTTTCTAAATTTTTTCCAAGGCTTCAAAAATTCTTAACGAAAAATAAATACTACACTACGGAAAAAGAACGAATTGTGAAAAAAAATAATCTATCAAATTATGAGTCAGCACAACCACACACATCTTCAAATTGAAAAATTTTCAAATTGACACATTCAAAGATTTACCATTTAATAATAACACTTCCCCAAGTGAATCCACTTCCGAAAGCTGCCAATACCACAGTATCGCCTTCTTTCACTTTTCCTTCCAGCCATGCTTCTGTCAGCGCAATAGGAATTGACGCTGCGGTTGTATTTCCGTAACGCATAATATTATTATATACTTGATCGTCGCTTAATCCAAATTTTCGCTGTATAAATTGAGAGATTCTTAAATTCGCTTGATGCGGAATTAACATGTCAATGTCTTCTTTTTTCAAGCCATTTTGCGTTAAACCTTCCATAATGACTTCGCTAAAACGAACGACTGCATTTTTAAATACAAACTTTCCATTCATCTTTGGATAATAGGATGTGTCTTCTACTCCATTTTCATGATCTTTTAAAATATCATTTACCCAACGTGTTCCCATTCCTGGCGCCGTAAGCACTAATTCTTCAGCATGTTCACCTTGTGAGTGTAAATGCGTTGATAAAATTCCACGATTATTGTCTTCACTTCTTGTCAAAACTGCGGCTCCAGCTCCATCTCCAAAAATGACAGAAACACCTCTTCCGCGCGTTGTCATATCCAAACCATGTGAGTGTAATTCCGAACCAATCACCAAAACGTTTTTGTACATTCCTGTTTTAATAAACTGATCTGCTACCGAAATTGCATATATAAATCCTGAACATTGGTTCCGTACATCTAACGCGCCAACGGTTTTAATGTCTAATGCTTTTTGAACTGCAACTCCTGGACCAGGAAAATAGTAATCAGGACTTAAGGTAGCAAAAACGATAAAATCAATATCATCTTTATCAATTCCTGCGCTGTCAATAGCTACTTTCGCAGCTTTCACGCCCATTCCTGTAGTAGTATCTTCACTGCCTTTTATGGCATATCTTCGTTCTTTTATACCAGTTCGTTCCTGTATCCATTCATCATTTGTGTCCATTAATTTAGACAAATCACCATTTGTCACCACGTTATCTGGCACGTAATGTCCTAATCCTATAATTCTTGATGTATACATAAAGTATTGATTTTTAATTTTCAATGCGAAATCGCACTATAAATTTACAAATTCTTAAAAAATTGAAAGACAATATTAAGCATTAATAATTATATCTTTTAATGAAATGAATGCACTTAAACGAAAAAGCACATTTATTTTTAAATAAATGTGCTTTAAAACAACCTAACCAATAAATAAACAATTGATTAAGGAATTATTCTTTTTCTTAGCAATTTCTATCCTTAATCAGATATATGATATATCGAAATGATTATTGATTCCTTACAAGAAATATTGTTTAATTTCAAAATAAATGATTTTGACACGTATTATGTCATCTTGTCACTTGTGTGAAATTGGTATTTTTTTTGAAATGAAACTCATCAAACAATACAAATTTTTATTTATAAACTAAAAAGATAACAAATGGCAACAGGAAATATTAATGTATCTGTAGAAAATATTTTTCCTTTAATTAAGAAGTTTTTATACAGCGATCACGAAATCTTTTTAAGAGAAATTATTTCTAACGCTACTGATGCTACGCTAAAGCTTAAGCATTTAACAACTATTGGTGAAACAAGCGTTGAATACGGAAATCCAGTCATCGAAATTAAAGTAGATAAAGAAGGAAAAAAACTGCACATTATTGACCAAGGAATTGGAATGTCTGCGGACGAAATTGAAAAATATATCAATCAAGTTGCTTTTTCAGGAGCAGAAGAATTTTTAGAAAAATACAAAGATTCTGCCAAAGATTCAGGAATTATCGGACATTTTGGACTTGGTTTCTATTCTGCCTTCATGGTAGCGGAAAAAGTAGAAATTATTTCTAAAAGCTATAATGAAGATATTCCAGCCGCACATTGGACATGTGATGGTTCGCCACAATTTACACTAGAAGCACACGATAAAACGGAACGTGGAACCGAAATTATTTTACACATTGCTGAAGATTCTACGGAGTTCCTAGAAGATTCAAGAATCAATGAATTGTTAGTAAAGTATAATAAATTCATGCCTGTTGCAATTAAATTTGGAACGAAAGAAGAAACGTTACCACTTCCAGAAGATGCTGCAGAAGACGCAAAAGCAGAAACAATTACCGTTGATAATATCATCAACAATCCAAATCCTGCGTGGACAAAACAACCTGCAGATTTAGAAGATGAAGATTATAAAAAATTCTACCGAGAATTATATCCAGCGCAATTTGAAGAGCCTTTATTCAATATTCACTTAAATGTAGATTATCCGTTTAACTTAACTGGTATTTTATATTTCCCAAAACTTGGGAATGATATGAATATGCAGAAAGACAGAATTCAATTATACCAAAATCAAGTATACGTTACAGATAATGTAGAAGGAATTGTACCTGAGTTTTTAACGATGCTAAAAGGTGTCATTGATTCTCCAGATATTCCACTAAACGTTTCGCGTTCATACTTACAAGCAGATGGAAATGTAAAGAAAATTGCTTCGTACATTACACGTAAAGTGGCAGACAAATTAAGTTCTTTATTCAAAAACAATAGAGAAGATTTTGAAGCAAAATGGAATGATATCAAAATTGTGATTGAATACGGAATGCTTTCAGAAGATAAATTCTTTGAAAAAGCTGATAAATTTGTATTATATCCAACTGTTGATGGAAAATACTATACGTACGAAGAATTAAACGAAAAAATTAAAGATGCACAAACGGATAAAGATGGAAAAACAATCATCTTATACGCGTCTAACAAAGATCAACAACACAGTTATATTGAAGCTGCGAAAGATAAAGGATACGAAGTTTTATTACTAGATTCTCCAATTGTTCCGCATTTAATTCAAAAGCTTGAAAGTTCAAAAGAGAATATTTCTTTTGCACGTGTTGATGCAGATCACATTGATAATTTAATCAAAAAAGACGAAGAGCAAATTTCTAAACTTTCTGACGAAGAAAAAGAAACGTTAAAAACTACCTTGACAGAAGTTGTTCCTGCGGATAAATATACGGTTCAATTAGAAGCAATGGATTCTAATGCTTCGCCATTTATGATTACGCAACCAGAATTTATGCGTCGTATGAAAGAAATGCAACAATCTGGCGGCGGCGGAATGTTTGGAAATTTCCCAGAAATGTATAACCTCATCGTGAATACAAATCATGAGTTGGTTGGACAGATTCTAAGCACTAAAACAAAAAAGAAACAAGAACGCTTAATCAAGCAATCGCTAGATCTAGCACGACTATCTCAAAATTTACTTACGGGAGAAGAATTAACACAATTCATCAAACGTAGTTACGAGATGATAAAATAACTCTATAAAATAATTGGTATCTTAAAGCCTCTTCAAATGAAGAGGCTTTTTTTGTAACTAACTATTAATTTCATCGTCAAACATTCATTCAATCAAATCAAAAACAATCAACACATGAAACCAATCTTAAATTTAAAACTGCTCTTTTTACTACTTTTCGTATCAATTCCGTCTGTGCAATTTGCGCAAAACATGGAAGAAAAAATTGATCAATTAATGAGCAATCAATACAAAACAGACGATTCTGGAGCGACTATTTTAATTGCCAAAGAAGGAGAAATCGTATATCGAAAAGCATTTGGGAAATCGAATCTGGAATTAAATACAGACATGATTCCTGAAAATGTTTTCGAAATCGGATCCATCACAAAACAATTTACAGCCGTTGGTATTTTAATGTTATTAGAAGAAGGAAAGCTTTCGCTAGATGATGAAATCACAAAGTTTATTCCTGATTATCCAACCCAAGAAACCAAAATTACGGTGCATCACTTACTCACGCATACTTCTGGAATTAAAAGTTATACATCAATTCCATCGTTAAGAGATTTTGCTCGAAAAGATATTTCGCCAACAGAATTGATTGATGCTTTCAAAAATGAACCGATGGATTTTAAACCTGGTGAGCAATATCTTTACAACAATTCTGGATTTGTATTATTAGGATATATCATTGAAAAAGTAAGTGGAATGCCCTATCCTGAATTTCTTCAAAAACGAATTTTTGACGAGTTAAAGATGAACAATTCATTATATGGAAGTAAATATACGATCGTTAAAAACAGAGCTGCTGGTTATCAAAAACAGGAAACGTATTTGAATGCAGATTACATTAGCATGAACATTCCGTATGCGGCTGGTTCCATAATGTCAACTGTAGACGATATGTATTTGTGGCATAAAGCGGTTAGAAACAATGCGTTAATTTCTAAAGAAAGTCTAGCGAAAGCGTTTACAAATTACACACTTAACAATGGCGATAAAATAAATTATGGCTACGGTTGGGCAATGAATATGATAAATGAAGTTCCTGTTATTGAACATGGTGGCGGAATTTTCGGCTATACAACACAAGGAATTTATGTTCCTAGCGAAAATGCATATGTAATTATTTTGACGAATTGTAATTGCAATTCGCCAAGTGAAATTGCGTTTAAAATTGCAGCAATTGCTATTGGAAAACCGTATCCTGAACTTTCAAAAAAAGTAACACTTACCAAAGAACAATTGCAAAAATGGGTTGGCGCTTATGAATTTGAAGATGGCGTTGTTCGGTTTGTTTCGCTAAAAGACGATCAATTGTACAGTCAACGTTCGGATGGAAATGCGGCTTTTAAAATTTTCCCGCTTACGCAGAATCGTTTCTTTTTTGAAGATAGTTTTGCGGAATATATTTTCAGCGATGGAACACCTAAAAAAGTAGTTTTCAAGAGTAATATTAACGTTTCAAAAGGTGTTGAAACTGATAAAAAAATGGCGGAAAGCAAAAAAGAAATTCAGCTTTCAGAAGAAGTTCTAAAAAAATATATTGGAACGTATGAATTAGCTCCTACCTTTTTTATTGAAGTAAATGTAAAAGGAAATCAAATTTTTGCACAAGCTACCAACCAACCTAAATTTGAACTCTTTGCGGAATCTGAAGATAACTTTTTCTTAAAAGTTGTGGAAGCAAAAATCACTTTTCAAATTGATGAAGTAACTAAGATGCCCAAGAGTCTTATATTGCATCAAGGTGGACAGAATATACCTGGAAAGAAGATTAAGTAGAATTTTAGACTAGTTAGACTGTTAGACTGTTAGACTGTTAGACTGTTAGACAAAAAAACCACTTCTTTCGAGGTGGTTTTCATATTTTTACTAAAACTATTATTTTTGAAACTACTCGAAACACATATCGTCCCAAAACTTGAAAATTCTGTGCGAATTCAAGAATATGATGTTGCTGTGTTTGAAAGCGTTCTAACTAAAAGTTCGCTTAAGAAAATCATTAAAAAGAAGCTTCTTTTGATTAACGGAAACGTTGCAACAACGGCAACTTTTGTTTCAGAAAATGATACAATTGAAATTTATGCAGTAGCAACAATTCCAAAGAAAATTTTCAAACTAGCAATTTCGGTGGTTTTTGAAGATGATGATATTGCAATCATCAATAAACCTGCTGGATTTCCCACAAACGGAAATTATTTTAAAACCATTGAAAATGCATTACCGCATAATTTAAAACCTTCGCACGCACCAGATAAATTACCGTTTCCAAAACCTGTGCATCGTTTGGACAATCCAACATCAGGAATTTTGATTGTTGCCAAAACCAAAAGCGCACAATTTCACTTATATAAACAGTTTGAATTGCAAGAAGTTTCTAAAGTGTATGAAGCTATTGTGATTGGGAAAACAAATCTGCACGGCGAGATCAATTCGGCTGTAGCCGAAAAAGAAGCATTAACAATATACGAAACGATACAAACAGTTTCTTCGCTGCAAAACGGATACCTTTCGCATGTAAAATTGTTTCCAAAAACAGGAAGAACGCACCAATTACGAATTCACTTAAAAAGCATCAATCATCCAATAATTGGCGATCAGATTCACGGAAAAGACGAAGAAAATTATAAAAAAGGAATGTTTCTGTGTGCAACTTCAATTCAATTTACACATCCAAAAACGAAAGAAAAGTGTTCGTTTACTGTTGAACCACCAAATAAATATCGAATTTTCCTAGAGCGAGAAGCGAGACGATTTTTGAAGTTTAACTCGTAGATTGGGTAGATTTTCTTAGATTGTTGGACTACTTGGATTTTTAGACTTATTGAAAGAAAGAAAGAAAGCGAACCGAAGTTCGCTCTGTAATTATGAAGAAATATATTGTGTCATTTTCTGCATAAGCTTGTCTGCACTTTTTGCTTTGTTGATCGTAACTTCAGCAGTAATGGAATGAATTTCTCCACCTAAAACTTGTTGTGCGTTCTTAAATTTGAATGTTTTCAACTTGTTGATCATAATTATATGTGTTTTAAAAAATTAATAACCAAAAAGATACAAAAAAAAGAGCAAACCTACGTTTGCCCTTTTGTCAACAATTAAAATTTTAAAAACCCCTTTTTATAAAATTAATGTTGTTGCTGCTTTTATTTTAAATCATGAATGATATTATTTAAGCTTAACATATAATCGTTTGACATGGATGACAACTTCCCCAGGAATCCACAGGAATTGGTTTTAATGTATGATCTGTATCTGGTTCTATATGGCAAATTTGAACAGAATAACAACCTGCAGTTCTATAAATTCCTCCTTTTACTGTTTCATTGATGTTTGAAATTGACTTTTTGTTTAATTGCAAACTCTTTAAATTTCGCTTTTTCATATCTAATATATTTTTGTAGTTATATCTAGTAGGGTTTATTGTGAAGATTCATTACCCAAAAAAATGAAAAAACTTGAAATTTTAAATAAAAAGCATAAAAAAAGCGAACCGAAGTTCGCTTGTATTGTATTAGTGTAACCAACAATCAAAGCAGGTATTGCAATAGCTACCGCCACCTGTACCGCCTTTTAGTTTGTCACTTTCTTTTACTTCTAGTTTTGAAATGTTTTCTTTAACTAGTTTGAGATTTTTTAGATTCTTTTTTTTCATGATATAAGATTTAGTTATGGTTATTGACCTTTAGGATTCCATGCTGTACAGTTTGTTTGACAACCTGTTCTTTGTTGGTTACTTTGTGTTGCTCCTCCAAGTACTACTGTACTATCAAGTCTTGAAATGGTTTGTTTTGCAAAATTTAATTTTGAGAATCTGTTTGTTTTCATATTATAAATTATTAATAGACAATTAAATTACTACTTCAAAAACTTATTACATTACGGGAACACCGTAAAATTTTACGAATCCGATTCAAAATTAAACAAGTAATGAGTGTACTCTAAAACACAATGATGTATTCTGTAGACGCAACGCCACCTTGTATTGTATTTACATTTGTGATTTCAGATTCTTGAAATTTTTCTAACATAATTTATTTATTTTTAAGTTAATAGTATTAAAAAGTGAACATTTCTAAAAAGTTTTACACATAACTTCCGTCACACAAATAGCCTGTAGATCCATGCGAACCAAATGCTTGACACCAACCTGCCGTATTGCAACAGTTTCCTGGACCACAATTTCCATTGATACCACATTGCTTTTTTCCGCCGTTAATTGAGTTTTGTTCCGATTTTTTTAATTCACGAACACCTTCAAAATTTAAAATATTTTGTAACATATTATTTTGGTTTAAGATTAATAATACCCCAATCTAATAAATTTCAGCAAAGAATACTTACGGGAAAACCTTACTTAACATATTGTCAATAAGTTATACTCTTATTTTATCGAAAAGTCAAAATATTGATTTCTATACGGTTCGCCACGTAAGGTAAAATGCCACCATTCTTTTGGATAGTTTCGAAAACCATTTTTTTGCATAATATCTTGTAATAGTTTTCGATTTTGCAATTGTGTTTTGGTTAAATTTTGATACGCAACCCAAGATATTTCTCCAAAGAAATCATACGAACTTCCCATATCAAGTTCTTTTTTTGTGTCTAAATTGATAATGGAAACATCAACCGTACTTCCGCTACTGTGACGCGATTGTGTTGCAATATATTGCAAACGAAATAAATCTTTTTTGGCAACATTCGGGTAATAATCTTGCTTCATTAATGTATCATTCAAATCTCTTGCCCAACGACGAAAATGATCTACGGCGCGTTGTGGTCTGTACGCATCAAAAATTTTGATTCCGAAACCTTGTTTTTTCAAATCTTCTTGCACTTTTTTTAAAGCTAACGTGGCAGATTTTGACAAAATGCACTTCTCAGCTTCATAACCGTCAATGTGTGTTCCTATGAAATTATCTGAACACAAATAGCGTAGTTCTACTTCAATAGTTGGAATATGATCTTTTACATACACAAAACCTTGTGGCAAATGTGTGTCGCTTCTAGTGGAAATTAAAAATAACAGTGCAATTACTGCGTAATGTAATTTGTGCATTGAAAATTGATTAACGGCTTCTTTCACAAAATAATGATTAATTTTACAATTTCTACGATATTATAATGAATGAATTTTCTTTGTTTTCAGATAAAACTCCTCAGCAATTGCATTTACCAAATGCAGACATTATATACTATCCAAATTTTATCGCTTCCGCAGAAGCAACTCAGCTATATGAAATGCTTCAAAAAGAAACACCTTGGCAACAAGATGACATTAAAGTATTTGGAAAAGTGTATGCACAACCGCGATTGACTGCTTTGTATGGAACTAATCAAAAATCATACAGTTATTCTTCTATAGAAATGATTCCGCATCCATTGACCTCAACATTAGTAGAATTAAAAAAAATTGTAGACGAAACTTGCAATGCTGATTTCACTACTTTATTACTCAATTATTATAGAAACGGAAAAGATAGTAACGGTTGGCACGCAGATAACGAAAAGGAATTGGGCAAAAATCCAATTATAGCTTCGTTGAGTTTTGGACACGAACGTTATTTTCATTTAAAACATCGCACCGATAAATCACTCAAAAACAAACTATTACTACAACATGGAAGTTTATTATTGATGAAAGGCGAAACGCAACATCATTGGTTGCATCAAATCCCAAAAACGGCAAAACAAATTCAAGGTCGAATTAATATTACATTTCGAATTATTCCATGAAAAAAGCATCTCGAAAGATGCTCTTTAAAACTAACCAACCAAAAATGTAACGTACTCTATTTAGAAAGTAACCAGCTTAGCTAAATGTCATTGCGTTGTTACATTTCTCTATTTGCAAATGGCGTGCCAAAGTTATTTTTCTTCTTCAAATCCTTTCTATTATTGATCTAAACAAGTATTAAAAAACACAGCGCGTAAAATATATATTAAAATTTTTTGAAAAATATAAATTTAATTTCATATATTTATGATATCAAAATGATATCAATCTAAAACACCGCATTATGAAAGAAGAAAAAATTATTGCTCCTGCAAATGGTTATTTAATGTTATTCCTATTCCTTGCATTATTTTTTGGAGCAATTGCAGCCGCAATTTTCACTAAGAATCCTATATTTTTATTAATTATCATTCTCGCACTATTTATTGCGCCAGGATTTGTAATGGTAAATCCTAATAATTCTCGTGTGCTTCTTTTATTTGGTAAATATGTTGGAACAATAAAGGAAAACGGTTTTTATTGGGTAAATCCATTTTTTTCGAAAAAGAAAATTTCCTTACGTGCAAGCAATTTTGACAGTGAACGTTTAAAAGTGAATGACAAACTTGGAAATCCTGTTATGATTAGTACTATCTTAGTTTGGAAAGTAAGTGACACCTACAAAGCCGCTTTTGACGTAGATAATTACGAACATTTTGTGCGCGTACAAACAGATGCGGCAGTTCGTAAATTGGCAAGTATGTATCCATATGATAATTTTGCCGATGAAGGTCATGATGAAGATATTACATTACGTTCTAGTGTAAATGAAGTCAGCGAAGCATTAGAAAAAGAATTGGACGAGCGTTTATCTATCGCAGGAATTCATGTATTAGAAGCTAGAATTGGATATTTAGCGTATGCACAAGAAATTGCAAGTGCTATGTTAAAAAGACAGCAAGCAACAGCTATTGTAGCTGCCAGACATAAAATTGTAGAAGGTGCCGTAAGTATGGTAGAAATGGCGTTGAACGAATTAAACAAAAAAAATATATTAATATTAGACGAAGAACGAAAAGCGGCAATGGTAAGCAACTTATTAGTAATTCTTTGTGGAGATAAAGAAGCTTCTCCAGTAATAAATGCAGGAACTTTAAACCAATAAAATGAATACAAAACAAATTACCGCAATTGGCGTTGGTGTAGCATTAGGGACAAGTATCGGAACTACCGTTGGCGCAGTAATTGGCAACGTTGCTATGGGAATGATAATTGGCTCCATGATTGGAACAATTATTGGCGTCGTACTAAGTTTAGTAGTGTATAAAGAAGAGGAAAAGTAAATACTGAAAACATTAAATTTATTAGAAAGAATATTGCAAGAAACAATCTAATCAAATACAAAAGATGAAAGAATACAAAGTCATAAAACCAAGTTTAGGTTGGAGAAACAGAAGTGAAAAACTAGAAGAAATTCTCAACAATCATGCAAAACAAGGTTGGATTTTAAAAGATCTCAATAAAAATGAAGGTGCTATTCAAATTGTCTTTGAGCGTAACAAAAACAGATAAACAATACATTAAGAAAAAAGATACATCGTCAACAAACTGATTATGGCTAAGAAAAAAGCTTTTGCATTACGAATGAATGAAGAGATGTTAAAATCTATTGAAAAATGGGCGGCTGACGAATTTCGCAGTACCAATGGACAAATAGAATGGATGCTCATGCAAAGTCTGAAAAATGCAAAAAGAGAACCCAAAAAGAAAAATGATTCTTCACTGCAAACACCAGAATAACTTTTATTTCAGTGTTTGTTGTAAAGACATCGATTTTAAAATTTACAACTTAAAAAATCTTACCATTAAAAGACTTTGATGAAAAATTTCAAAAATAAATTTTGCACATAAAAAAAACGAACCGAAGTTCGCTTTGAAGGTTATTGGCATCTACACCAGCTTGCTGTATCTGCTCTAGAAGGAGCTGGACATTGACAAATTCCATTAAAAAATGTTTTAGTTTCTCTATCAGAACCTGCTCCACTAACTCGACCTGATTGTAAGTTGGAAACTGACTTTTTGTTAAGTCTAAGAGATGTTAAATTTCTTTTTTTCATCATATATAGTTTTTGGTTAATAGTTCTAAGTTAATCAATTTACACATAACTACAAGGAAGTTATACTTATTACTTATGAATCACTAAGGATTTATTGCTCTTATTTTATTGAAAATTATAGCTATCTGTTACTTATAAAATCAAAACAGTGTAGCGTCTTTATTCTTGATTCTAACAGCGACTTGTGCTGAGCAAAGTCGAAGTAAGCGGTCTTATATATTTTATCGGACAATACTAATTTATAATTTAATTTTTTGGTATTTTGCGGACACAAACCATCCGATCATTATGAAAAAAGCCATCGCTTTACTCCTATTCCTTGTTTCTTTTACGATGTTTTCACAGCAATTAACAGTAAAACATTTAGAAGGAAAAGAAACTACGTTCAACACCAAAGTCCTTATAGATTCTATTGCTTTCACAGGATTTGATCTAAAAATCAAAGCAGATAATTCATTAGTTTTTTTAGAAAACATTAGCAATATCAACAAAAAATTTATTGCTAAAGGCGATTTCAAATTCAATGTAGACAATTCAATTACAACCATTTCATATAGAGGAAACGAAGTAATCAACGTTGAAAAAGCAATTTCATTATTTGAATTAACAACAACTCCAAAAAGTGGTTTTTCAGCAATTATTTATGAAATTTCGGATGCAAAATTCTACAATCAAAACACCACAATTTCTATTCCTGCGAAAAAGCAAAAAATAGAAAAAACAATCATACATGCAAAACCATTTTTTAGTAGTGACAAAATTGTATTTGGAATTTTAATGGTGATTCTTGGTTTTGTATTTTACACAGAATCTAGCAAAAACTCAGGTTGGAGAAAATTCTACAAATTTGTTCCTGCATTATTAATTTGCTACTTATTGCCTGCAATTTTAAGTTCACTCGGTATTATTTCAGATAAATATTCAGAAACGTATATGATTGCGAGTCGCTTCTTATTGCCTGCCGCATTAATTTTAATGACGTTGAGTATTGACTTAAAAAGTATTTTCAATCTAGGTCCAAAAGCCTTAATTATGTT